>CAVOGI010000001.1:0-63586 GCA_963695205.1 uncultured Actinomycetota bacterium
GGGGAGTACTCACAGTAGCCACCCGGGGCGACAGCCCCACCGCCCGCCCGCGGGCCGGCGACCGGCCACTCCCCCTCCACCGGTGGGCGACCGATCGGCCACGTACCCGCCGCCGATCAGCCACCCGGCCGACCACCCGATCGGCCACTAGGTCGGCGGCCCGACACCAGGCTCATGCGTCTGCATGAGGCGACATCGACCACGTTCACGAAGGATGGCAGACGTCGAGGGGGACCGCGGACCCGACCGCGTCCGCCGGGGGATCTCGAAAGGAACGCACATGCTGCCAGACACCACAGCCAGGACGGTGCGTTCCGCGCACGCCCAGCTGCGTTCGGCGCAGAAGCCACCCCAGGGCACGGCTGCATACTCCCGCTTCGTCAACCGGCCCGCCGGACGCGTGCTGGCCTCCATCGCCTTCGCGCGCGGCCTGTCCCCCAACCAGGTGTCGTACATCAGCGGCGGCCTCTCCCTGGCCGGCATCGTGCTCGTCGCGCTCGGCCCGGCGACGGTGCTCACCGGGCTCGCCGTCACGGTGCTGCTGGCGCTGGGTTACGCCATGGACTCCGCGGACGGCCAGGTCGCCCGCCTGACCCATGGTGGGTCGCGCACCGGCGAGTGGCTCGACCACATGATCGACGCGGTCAAGACGTCGTCCCTGCACGTTGCGGTGGCCATCCACCTCTACCGGGCCGCCGACGTCGACCCCCGCTGGATGCTGGTGCCGCTGGCCTTCGTCGTCGTCGCCACCACGTTGTTCTTCGGGATGATGCTGACCGACCAGATGCGCACGTCGTCGGGGGTCATGGCCGACCGCAGCCAGGGCTCCCTCTCGGTCGCCCGCTCGATCGCCCTGCTCCCCAGCGACTACGGCGCCCTCATCCTCGTGTTCCTCCTGCTCGGGTGGAGCACGGTGTTCGTGGGCGCCTACGCCCTGCTGCTGGTAGGCATGACCGCGCTGCTGGTGGCGGCCCTGGTCCGCTGGAGCCGCATCGTGCGCCTGATCGACGAGGAGGCGTTCCGTGCATGAGATCCGCGGCGAGGAGGCCCTGGTCGGCTACGTCCCGGGCGTCTTCGACATGTTCCACGTCGGCCACCTCAACATCATCCGCAACGCGCGACCCCACTGCGCCCGGCTCGTCGTGGGCGTCGTCGACGACGAGACGGTGTTCAGGGTCAAGGGCAAGCACCCCGTCGTCCCGCTGTCGGAGCGGATCGAGGTCGTGGCTGCCCTGCGCGACGTCGACGACGTGGTCGTCGACCGGCACGCCGACAAGTTCGACTCCTGGCAGGAGCTGCGCTACGACGTGATCTTCAAGGGCGACGACTGGCGCGGCACCCCGAAGGGCGTGCGCCTCGAGGCGGACCTCGCGCGCGTGGGCGCCCGGGTCCACTACTTCCCCTACACGCGCCACACGTCGAGCACGATCCTGCGCCGCGCCCTGGGTGAGGGGCCCGACCTCACCGCCCTGCAGATGGTCGACGAACCCAGGACCGCGTGAGGACCGCGTGAGCACCGAGAACGGACCGTGCCCGCCGGTAGACCTCGGCGTGGGCGGCCCCGATCCCGCCCCAGTCCCGACGATCGAGGTCCGGGCGCTGCGAGCGCACCGTCGAGCGAGCCTGCGCGAGGCCGGAGCGCAGCACCTCCGCCGTGAGCGGGCCGTCGTACTCAAGGACCCAGCCCGCCCCCACCTCCTGCGCCAGGGCGCGCGAGTGCTCGGACCTCGGGACGAGGACGGGCCGGTCCAGCGACAGGGCCAGCAGCACCGCGCCGGAGTTGTGCATCTCCTTGTAGGGGAGCACGACGAGCTCGGCGCGGGCCACCTCCACGGACAGGTCGGCATCGGCCACGTGGCCCAGCCGCAACGACACCCGCGGGTCCCGCGCGGCACGCTCGGTGAGGTCCTGCGCCAGGGCGTCATCCTGCGGCTGTCCGCAGACCACCAGGCTCGCGCCCGCACGGGCGTTGACGCCGGCGAACGCCTCGAGGAGCTCCGCCACACCCTTGTAGCCGCGGATCTGGCCGAAGAACAGCAGTCGTCCCTCCACGCGCGCTGCGCCCGGGAGGCCGGCGAACCACGGCCGGTAGTGGCCGTGCGGGATCTCCACGACGAAACGACCGGGCGGCGGCACCGGCGAGGGCTGGAGCAGCACCGTGCCGGTGGTGGCGGCGTCGAACCCTCGCAGCAGGAACGCGTCGATCCCCCGTCGCCCTTCGTGCGGCCGGATGTTGTGCAGGGTCCGCACCACCCCCGTGCGCGTGAGGCGCACCCGCGCGAGCACGGCCGCGAAGGCGACCCGGCGCGCCAGGCCGCGGGCTCCCCCGGCGCCGAGCAGGTGCTCGGGCCAGTGCACGTGAAGGACGTCGTAGCGCCCGAAAACCGCTGTGCGCCAAGAGAAGAGGAGCGACTCCACCTCCTGCGGCAGCGACCGGATCAGCAGGACCAGGTAGGGGTTGGTCGTGTCACGCACCTGGTCCAGGGAGTGGAGCACCCGGACCCCTCGCCCCCGCCCCTGCGCCATGCCGCGCAACGCTACCGCCAGCCGGTGGCCGCCACCCCGTTTCCCTGTGCAAGGTATGGCGCCGCGCCTACCATTCAGGTGCACCGACCGAAGGACGAGCCATGGAACTGACTGCGATCGCCGAGGTGCTGCGCAAGGCGTGGCTCCTCATCGTGGCGTGCGCTCTGACGGGAGCAGTCCTCGGCGCCGTCCCGGGCTTCCTCCAGACCCCGCAGTACGACTCCACCGCGACGGTGTTCTTCTCCGTCGCCAAGGGCAGCACCGGTGGCGACCTGGCCCAGGGCACCACCTACGCGCAGAACGTCGTGCAGTCCTACGTCCTGGTCGCCGGGCTTCCCGTGGTGCTCGACCCGGTGATCAAGGACCTGGGCCTCAACACGTCCGCGGCCCAGCTCGCCCAGCACATCACCGCCGAGACGCCCGTCGACACCGTTCTCGTCGACGTCACCGTCAAGTGGGACTCGGCGCAGCGTTCGGCCGAGATCGCCAACGCGGTGGCGCGACAGCTGGTCACGACGGCGACCCGGCTGGCCCCGCGGGACGCCACGTCCACGACGGGGGCGCCGTCGATCACCGGTGAGGTCGTGGCCCCGGCGGTCATCCGTTCAGTGCCGTCCTCTCCCAACAAGAGCCGCGACCTTGCCCTGGGGTTCGTGGCAGGCCTCATCGCCGGGCTGGCCCTCGCGCTCCTGCGCAGCGCGCTGGACAACAAGGTCCGCGACGAGAGCCAGGCGGCCCTGGTCACGACGGTGCCGGTGCTCGGTGCCATCAGCAACCAGGCCGCACCGCCAAGGAAGCCCTCATCGGGACCCAGCCGGGGAGCCGGATGGAGGACTACCGGCGGCTCGGCCTCAACCTGCGCGCCTTCGATCCGGACCACAGGCTGCGCACGCTCCTCGTGACGTCGTCCCTGGCCGGCGAGGGCAAGAGCACGACCTCGGCCAACCTCGCCTGCATGCTGGCCCAGGACAACGAGCGAGTCATCCTCGTCGACGCCGACCTCCGACGCCCGAGCGTGGCGCGCCACCTCGGACTCGAGGGGGCAGTCGGCCTCGCCACCGTCCTCGGCAAGGAGGTCCAGGTCTCCGAGGCCATCCAGCGGTGGGATGCCGGCGGCATCGACGTGCTCTGCTCGGGCGCGTTGCCGCCCAACCCCAGCGCCCTGCTCGGGTCCGAGACCATGGCCGCACTGCTCGCGGACCTCCGTGCGGAGTACGACTGGGTCGTCCTCGACGGCGTCCCCCTGCTCGCGGTGAACGACGCCGCCACGCTGTCCCGCCTGTGCGACGGCACCCTGCTGGTCGTCAACAGCCGCAAGGTCCACCGCCGCCAGCTCGCCCGGGCCCTGCGCGGGCTCGAGCTGGTGGGCAGCAACGTCGTCGGCCTGGTCCTCAACCGGACCACCCGCGAACGCGGGGCGACCTACTACTCCTCCATCGAGGACCTCGGCGGGCCCCGACGATGGTGGGAGCACTTCATCTCCCAGCAGGCCGAGCGGCTCCGGGGCACCCGGCGGCCCCAGCGCCACGCACCGCGTGCAGACGTCCACACCCCGGCCCCCGGACGTGCCGACACCAGGCGAGCCCAGGACAGCCGCCGCTCCCGCCTCTCCGACCAGCACGTCGAGGAGGAGTTCGGGGGCTGGCTGCCGGACGACAGGTCCCGGGCGGTGGGGGACGCCACCTCCAGCGGCGGCGCCGGCCAGCACGGCGAGCGACGGCGCGAGGGGAGCAATGTCCGCCGTCCCTGACGCCCCGCCGCAGGAGCTGAAGGCGACCCGCTACCTCATCGAGCGCGAGCGTGGCACGACGGCCACCCTCGGCAAGGTCGTGGCTGCCGTCCTGGTCCTCGGCCTCGGGGCCCAGATCCCGGTGGAGGTCCTGGCCGTCCCCCTGGGGATGAAGACCTCGGCCATCCTCGGCCTGCGCCTGAGCGTGTTCGTCGCGCTGGCGTCGGCACCCCTGTGGCTACCGGTGGCCACCAGGCACCGGGCGTACCGCGCGGTCCTGGCCGTCGTGCTCCTGTGCGTGCCCGTCGGCTACCTCCTCGCGGTGACCTCCTCCAGCGACCACGCGGTCGCCGACAAAGCTGGCCTCATCGCCACCGCGGAGCTGGTGGCGATGGGCGCCACGGCCGGTGGGGTGCTCTGGGCCCGGTCGCTCCTGGGCACCCGCGCGGTCCTCGTTCTGTACGGGGCCAGCGACCTCGTCTCCCGCGTTCCCCTCCTCGGCACCACGGGCAACGACTGGAAGTTCGTCATCTCCGGGCCGCTCTCGCTCGTGGTCCTCGGGCTGGTCTGCACGCGCCCTCGACGACCCTTCCTCGAGGTCGGTGCCCTGCTCGCGCTGGCTGCCACCTCGGCGCTGAACGACTCCCGCAGCCACATGGGCTTCTGCGTCATCGTGCTCGGACTCGTCGCGTGGCAGAACATCAGCCCGCGGCTGGAGGGAGGACTGGGCAAGTTCACCCAAGGTCTCGCCCTGGCCTCCATGGGCGTCGGCGCCTACGTCCTGGGGGCGTCGGCCCTGACCAGCGGTCGCCTCGGCGCCCAGATCCAGGCCCGGACCCTGGCCCAGATCGAGAACTCCGGCTCCCTGATCGGCGGAGGACGCCCAGAGTGGTTCGCCACCTTCCAGCTGATGGCGGCCCAGCCGTGGGGCTTCGGGGTGGGTGTCCTCCCCAACACGCGGGACATCGTGCTCGGGACCCACGGCCTCCAGGAAGCCAAGGTGTACGGCGCGCGCGACTACGCCGCGAACTACCTGTTCGCCGGCCAGTTCCGGCTGCACTCCATCACGGCCGACCTCTGGTCACGGTGGGGCGTGGTCGGGATCCTGCTCGCCATCCTCATCGTCGCGATCGTGGTCAACGCCGCCCTGTCGCTGCTGCAGGCGCGCGCAGCAGACTCAGCCTTGCTGTTCCTGACCCTCAGCGCCCTGTGGAACATGGGGTTCTCCCCCATCTACAGCGACCTCCCCCAGATCGCCCTGGCCCTCGGGCTCCTCATCCCGTTCGTGGGCACGGTGCGCCGGACCGCCGCCACCGAGCCACCGCGCGGCACCGGACTGCTCCAGCCGCCGGTATGCGCGGATGTTCGACGGCCGGGCGGTCGCCGGTTCGCGGCCCGCGGCTCGCGACCTCCGGTGAGGTCAGGCGCGGATCGCCCCGAGTGAGGCCATCTGGGCGAACTCGGCGTTGGATGCCACCACCTCGTCGAAGGTGCCCACGCCTGCCACCCGCCCCTCACTGAGGAAGACGAGCTGGTCGCAGTGCCGGACGGTGGACAGCCGGTGCGCGACGATCATGATCGTCATCTCGCCGTGCAGGGCCTCGATCGTGGCCGTGATCCGCCGTTCCGTCTCGTTGTCCAGCGCCGACGTCGCCTCGTCGAGGATGAGGACCTTCGGCCGCGTGTAGAGGGCGCGGGCGATGCCGATGCGTTGCCGCTGGCCGCCGGAGAGGCGGGTGCCGCGCTCGCCCACGAACGTGTCCAGACCTGCCGGGAGTCCGTCGACGAGCTCTTCGAGCTGGGCCTTGGCGATCGCCTCGGACATCCGCAGCTCGTCGTCGTCCAACGGCGCCCCGAACCGGATGTTCTCACGCAGGGAGCGGTCCATCAGGTAGACGTCCTGGGGCACCATGCCGAGGGAGCGCTGCCAGCCGGCCATGTCGGCCCGGATGTCTGCGCCGTTCACGGCGATCACGCCCGAATCCTGTTCGTGCAGCCCCAGGACGAGGTCGACGAGGGTGCTCTTGCCGGCTCCGCTCGGTCCGACCAGGGCCACCGAGGTCCCAGCCGGCACGGTGAGGCTGACGTCGCGCAGCACGTCGGTCGTCGCGCCCTGGTGCCGGAAGGTCAGGCCCTCGATGCTGATGCCCTCGGGCGCCGAGGCGTCGGAGGGGGCAGCGGCCCAGACCTCACGGGAGGACGCCATGACCCGCTCGTCCGCCTCGGCGGTGCGCAGGTCGTCGATGACCAGGCTCAACGCCTTGCCGCCCACCCGCATCAACGTCACGGCACCCATGAACCGCACCAGGCTCGGCAGCACCCGGAAGCCGGCCGCGACGAACAGGGCGAGCATGCTCAGTCCCGCGCCGGAGCTGCTCGTCGAGAGCACCGCCCACGACAGGATGCTCACCCCGATGATGAAGAGGATCTCGAAGACGTACTTGGGCAGCTCGCCCAGGATCATCGACCAGCGCCGGGCCGAGGCGATCTCACGCCGCGCCAGCCTGTACTCGTCGATGAAGTACTCGGGGTTGTTGCGGACCTTGATGTCCTTGATGCCTCCCAAGGCATGCATCGCGGTCCGGTAGACGAGGTTGAACGCGGCGAGCATGCGTTCGCCAGCCTGGCTCGCGCGGCGGCGGACCACGCGCAGGAAGATCCACCCGGTGATGGCGAAGTAGACGGCGATGCCCGTCGCCGGCAGCGGCATGAGGATGAACAACGACACGAGGATCGCCAGCATCGTCAGCGCCTCGGTGACCGCGCTGATCAGGCCGACGACGAACTGCGCATAGACCTGGCTCACGGCGTCGTTCATCGTGCGGATCAGCTCGGCGCTGTTGCGCCGCAGGTGCTCGCGGTAGGGGGCGGCGAGGTAGTGGCGCAGCAGCCGCTCCGAGGTCTCCGCGTCCTGCTGGTAGACGAAGCCCAGCATCCACCAGCGGAAGGCGATGGTGAACAGGTCCTTCGCGAGGAAGGCGCCGAAGACCAGTGCGCCCAGGTAGGCGATGAGGCGCTCGCGGGACGGGTCACCCGTGACGTCGGAGATCCACTGCACCATCTTGCTGTCCCCGTCGGTGCCGGTGAGCACCTGCATCAGGGGCAGGATCGCGAGGACTCCCCCGGCCTCCGCCAGGGCGGCGACGGCCGACCCCACGAAGGCGAGGACCAGCCGTCGGCGGGTCGGCCCCGTGAACAACAGACCGAAGCCTGACGGCACCCGGAGCATCCCCACACCTCTCAGCGACGACCGCCCACCTCACGGCCGAGGTGGGCGAAGCGTTGCGCCCATGATCCCATGCACCGTCCTGGAGCGCGTGCGAATCCACGATCCGGCGGGTCCTACCGTCGTACCACCCGCGCCGTGCGGGCCACCCGAGCCATGCAGGCCACCCGGGCCACCCGGGCCACGCCTTCGAGCGTCCCCCTGATCGCGGACAGGACCGACCCGGGATGGGTGAGGAACTGGCGACGCCCCCCGCGCAGGAGCACCTCCAGCGAGTAGGCCGGAGCACCGAGCACCCAACGGAACGCCGCTCCCGGGACAGGTGGTCGGCCGCGAAGTAGAGGCGGTTGCGACAGTTGAAGCGGTAGTACAGGGCGGACTTGCGCCGGCTGCTCCCTTGGGTGCCGCCGGGGTCGTGGACCGCCGTGAGCTCGGTGGCGACGGCCAGCTCGATCCCGCGCCGGGACCACCGGTGCCCGAGCTCGACGTCCTCCCAGTACATGAAGTAGCGCTCGTCGAGGCCGCCACCGAGCTCCCAGGTCGCCCGGTCGAAGGCCAGGCAGGCCCCGGACAGCCACGGACTCGTCCGTGCACCGACGTGCGGCTCGCGCTCGACCCTGGTCCGGCCCGTCACGAGGTCGACCTCCGCCCCGACGAACCACGGGCGGCCGTCGGGCCTGACGATGGTCGGCGAGACAGCACGTCGACCGGTGCACCGCGCGGCCAGCTCCAGCACGTCCTGCGGCGCGACGGCGAGGTCCGGGTTGGCCAGCACCACGGTCGTCGCACCGGACCGGAAGGCGGCCTCGACACCGGCGTTGACCCCCGCGCCGAACCCCCTGTTGGTCGGGGAAAGCACCGCCTGCCAACCTCGTTCGCGAGCGAGCGCAGTGACCCGGTCGGCCTCGGCGGCGCTCGATCGGTTGTCCACGACGACCACTCGCGGAGCGAGGTCGCCGACGAACCCGGCGAAGCCGGTACGCAGCAGGTCGCTGGAACGGAAGTTGACGACGACCACCGCCACGGTCACGGGGTCTACCGGCGCACCATCGTCCTCAGGCGCGATGTCGGGCCCGGTCAACGACCCGCGACGATCTCTGCCAGCCGGGCGACCAGGTGGTCCGTGGTCAGGCCGGTCGCCACCAGTCGGCTCCCACTGCGGCCCAGGGACTGCGCGCGGTCCGGGTCGTCGAGGAGGGCGATGATCCGCTCGGCCACCCCGCTCGAGTCGCTGACAGCACAGGTGAGTCCGCTGACCCCGTCCTCGACGTAGTCGGCCAGCCCGGGGGTCTCGGTCATCACCACGGGTCGTCCCGTCGCGGCGGCCTCGAGCGCCACGGTCATCCCGGAGACGTGCTGGTTGGGGCGGGTCATCATCGTCACGACCGACGCCTCGGCGTAGAGCTCGCGCAGCCTGAGGTGGCTCACCTGCTCGATGACCTCGACACCCTCCGGAGGAGGGGTGGAGCTCCTGGACTGGACCACCACGCGGGTCCCGGGGCGTTCGCCTACGACGACCGACAGGGCGGCATACAGGCTCTCGACGTCACGGTCCCGGTCGTTGCCGATGCTGAGGACGAGAGGGCGACCGGGGTAGGGCTCGGGACGGAAGAAGTCGGTGTCGATCCCGAACCGGACGTGGTGGACGGGCACACCAGGCCCCAGCAGGTCCATCAGGGGCACGAGCTGACCGGTGCTGAGCACCCACGCGGCGTCGAGCCGCCGCAGGCCGTCCACCACCCGGGGATCGGGGTCCGGGGCGTCGGTCGCCCAGATCACCCCGCTCACCATCCGGTGGCGCGGAGCGTGGCGCACCATGGACGAGGCGGCGTTCTCGTCCCACGTCAGGCCGACCCGCGCCCCCGCACCTCGTCGGGGAGCAGCGGCGATCGCCCTGCTGACCAGACGTCGAACACCCCCCGCCGGCAGGGCCACGGGACGGACCTCGAGGTCCAGCCGGTCGAAGCGGTCAAGCCCGTAGGGCCAACGGCTCGGCACCTCCCCGAGCGCGTGGCGTCGGGCCCAGTCACCGAGGTCGCGGTGCGCAGGGAACATGACGTCGAGCCCGGTCCGCTCGCCACCGCCGGAACCCGCGGCGCCCGCACCTGTCGACATGCGCGCAGTGTAGGTGCTCGGGGGGCGCGGTTCCCGGGTTCGCGCCGCTTCACCGGAACCTTCCCGATCTCGCACCCGCCTCGCACTAGAGTGACGAAGAGCCGCGGGCTGTCCCGCCGAGAGCAGGGGGGCAGATGGAGCGTGGGCACGGCGAACCCGCCGCGGATCCGGTTGTGCCACAACGCATCGCCCTGATCGGCACCCGCGGCGTGCCGGCGCGCTACGGCGGCTTCGAGACCTGCGTCGAGGAGGTCGGCCAGCGACTCGCCGAGCGCGGGCCACGAGGTCGTCGTCTACTGCCGCACGACCGGTCCGACGGCAGCCGCGCCGACGAGTACCGCGGGATGGAGCTGGTGCACCTCCCGGCCGCGCAAGCGCCGCAGCTCGAGACGCTGAGCCACACGGCGCTGTCGGTCGCGCCACCTGCTGCGCGCACCGCGCCGACGTCGCGATCGTGTTCAACGCGGCGAACGCGCCGTTCCTGCCCGCTGCTGCGAGCCGCGCGGCATCCCGGTCGCCACCCACGTCGACGGCCTCGAGTGGCAGCGCGGCAAGTGGGGCCGGCGTCGGCCAGCGCTACTACCGGCTGGCCGAGTCGCTGGCGGTGCGCTGGTCCGACGCGCTCATCGCCGACGCGCAGGGCATCGCCGACTACTACCGGGACCGAGTTCGGCGCCGCCACCGAGCTCATCGCCTACGGCGCGCCGCGATCGAGGCCGACGACGGCTCCGACCGCTGGCCGAGCTCGGCCTCGACGCCCGGCGGCTACCACCTCGTGGTGGCGCGGTTCGAGCCCGAGAACCACGTCGACGTCATCGTCGACGGCTACGTCGCGCAGCGCGCGCCACGCCTGCCGCTGGTCGTCGTCGGTCGGCGCCCCGTACGCCGACGAGTACACGCGCGCGCGGTGCACGCCGCCGGCCGACGACCGGGTCCGGTTCCTCGGCGGCGTCTGGGACCAGGAGCTGCTCGACCAGCTCTACGCGCACTGCTCGACCTACCTGCACGGGCACTCGGTCGGCGGCACCAACCCGTCGCTGCTGCGCGCGATCGGCGCCGGCGCGGCGACCATCGCCTACGACGTCGTACTTCAACCGCGAGGTGCTCGGCGCCGGGGCGCTGACCTTCCGCTCGCGCGAGGACCTGCGTCGTCTCATCGAGGAGGCCGAGGACGATCAGCCCGGCCTCGAGCAGCTTCGTGCGAACGCGAGCGAGCGCGCCCGCGACTACGACTGGGACCGGGTCGCCGCGGCATACGCCCTCCTCGTCGCGCGGTTGGCGAACGGGCCGACCAGCCGCCGAGGACGGCCGCGAGGTCGCCGGTTCGCCCGGTGGGAGGAGCTCGACGGTGCCTGAGGACCACGACCCAACTGCGTCCCAGCACGTGGTCGTCGCCATCGCCACCTTCCGTCGCAACGACGAGCTGACCACGCTGCTGCCCCAGGTGCTCCGAGAGGTGGTCGCCCTCGGCAGCGGGGGAAGCGTCCTCGTCGTGGACAACGACCCGGACGCTGGTGCCGCCGCCGTCGTCGCCTCCTTCGACGGCGTCCGGTATGCCCACGAGCCGGTGCCGGGGATCACCGCCGCTCGCAACAGGGCCCTGCACGAGGCGCAGGGGGCCGGCGCCGTCGTCTTCATCGACGACGACGAGGAGCCGGTCGACGGCTGGCTGACCCACCTGGTCACGACCTGGCGCACCCTGCGGTGCGCAGCGGTCGTCGGGCCGGTGGTGTCCCGCTTCGCCTCGCCGCTCGATCCGTGGGTGGCAGCCGGGGGGTTCTTCCAGCGACGACGGCTCCCCACGGGGTCCGTCGTCGAGGTGGCCGCCACGAACAACCTGCTCATCGACCTCGCGACCCAGCGCCGTCTCGGGCTGGAGTTCGACCCGGCGTACGGCCTCAGCGGCGGCTCGGACACGATGTTCACCCGCCGACTGTCGCTCGCTGGGGGCTCCATCGTCTGGTGCGACGAGGCCCTGGTGCACGACGTCGTCCCGGCCGACCGCATGAGCCGCGACTGGGTCTGCCGGAGGTTCTACCGCATGGCCAACACCGGCAGCCGTGTCGACCTCGACCTCGCCGGGGGCGCCGTGCCGCGGCTGGCAACCCGCGTGCGGCTGGTCGTGCGCGCTGCGGTGAGGGTCGGCGGCGGTGCGGGACTCCTCTGCCTGGGGCTGCTCACGCGCGACCTGGGGCGGCGCGCTGAGGCACCCGGATGCTGTGGCGGGGGCGCGGCATGGCCGCCGGCGCAGTCGGTCGGTACTACCACGAGTACGGCCGGGCTTGATCCACGGCGCGCCGTTCACCCCGGATAGTGACCTTTAACACGATTAACAGAACCGTGATGTACCCTGTTTGTCCCGTTTTATCCTCGTGCAAACGCATGAGAGACGGGCATTTGGATTACGTCATCTGGTGGAGCCCCGGCATACTCGGCGCTTGCAGGGACCCCGTGGAACCTCCGTGGAAAGTCCGAGAACACATGTCTTACATCCCCCACCGCCCCCGTCCGTCCGTCCGCACGACCGCGCTCGGCCTCGCCGTCGCCGTGCTGGTACCCACCGCCGCAACGGTGACCTGGAGCCTCGGCGACAACGTTGCCTACGCGTCCCCCGCGTCGAGCACCGTGAGCCGGTCGCACCGGCGCTGACGTCGCCATCGGTCGCCTATGCCGGCAGCCTCAGCGCGCCGCGGACGTGGACCCCGAAGGTCGTGCCCGCCTCGGCCGCCCCCAAGCCGTCGCCCACACCGACCCCGAAGCCGTCGCCGACCCCCACCCCGTCGGCCACCCCGACCGCCCCCCAGCCGAGCCCCACCCCGTCGGCCACCTCGACGCCCACGCCGTCGGCCACGCCCACCCGTCGGCCACCTCGACGCCCACGCCGTCGGCCACCCCGTCGGCCACGACGCCCGCGCCGACCACCGGCTGGCAGCCGCCGCCCGCGGCAGGCACCACCTCCTCCGTGGCAGGACGGCCCGACCGTGACAACACCGGCGTGCCTCGCGGCACGGCCCTGCGCCGGGTCGACGGCGACATCACGGTGCGCACCAGCGGCACCGTGCTGTCCGGCCTGGACATCCACGGCTTCGTCAACATCAAGGCCAACAACGTCGTCATCAAGAACAGCGTGGTCCGCGGCGGCGTCGCCACGGGCAACACCGGCCTGATCAGCTCCACCTGGGGCTACACCGGTCTCGTGGTCCAGGACAGCACGATCTACCCCGAGCACCCCTCGGTCTGGGAGGACGGCGTGAAGGGTGGAGGCTTCACCCTTCGCCGCGTCAACATCTGGGGCACCGTGGACAACGTCAAGGTGCACGGCTCCAACGTCCGGGTGGAGGACTCGTACCTGCACGGCACCGTGAAGTACGCCTCCGACCCCAACCAGCACGGCGGCCCGACCCACAACGACGCGGTGCAGATCCTCGGCGGCGACAACATCGTCATCACGGGCAACACCCTCGTCGACGGGGACAACTCGGCCATCCAGGTCACGCAGAACTTTGCTCCGGTCACCCGGTCGGTGATCTCGAACAACTACGCCAACAACGGCGGATGCACCTTCAACGTCTGGATCACCCAGGGCGCCGACACCCACGGCCTGTCCGTGCTGAACAACCGCTTCGGCCGCACCAGCCGGGTGAGCAGCTGCCCGATCATCGCCAACTCGGCGAGCTACCTGGTCACCGGTGGCAACGTCTGGGACGACAACTCCAGCGCGGTCACCATCCGCAAGGGCTGACTCCGACAGCCACCCGCGCTGAGCGCCCCCGGTCGACTCGTTCGAGCGGGGGCGCTCAGCGTGAGCTGGGCTCGAGCGAGCCGTCGCGACCGGCTGCAGCCGGTCCGGCGGCGTCACCCAGGGCGCGCCGGTAGGCGGCCGCTCCGTGTCGTGCCGTGGCCTCGACCCGGTCATCCCGGGCGGCCTGTTCGAACTCAGGCCAGCGCGCGCAGATCTGCGCCACCGCGTCAGCGATGGCGGCCGGGTCACCCGGCCTCACCTGCACGGCGGAGGCGTAGCCTCGAGCCGCCTCGCGCAGTCCCGAGGTGCTGCTCACCACGCTCGGGCGTTGGGCCAGCACCGCCTCGACCGCGGTGTTGCCGAACGGCTCGTCCACTACCGAGGGCACCAGGACCACGTCGTGGCGCTCCAGGTGCGGCCAGACGTCCGGCACGAAACCCTCGAAGCGCACGTGCGCCTCGAGCCCTTCGCGCCGAACCAGGTCGTGCAGCTCCTGGGCGAACCACTCGTACCCGGCGTACACGTCTCCGAGCAGGGTGAGGCTGGCGTCGACACCCCGGGAGCGCAGCAACGCCAGGGCGGTGATGGCGACGTCGGGCCCCTTGCGCGGGCTGAGGCGTCCCACGAAGGCCAGGCGCACCGGCCCCCTCAGCTCGGCCCGCGGAGGCGCGGGCTGCGCGGGTCCGGCGACCGCGTTGTAGACGACCCGGGTCCGACCGGCCAACCTCGGGACGGCAGCCTCCAGCACCTCACGGCTGAACCTGCTGTTGGCGACGACCCTCCCGGCGAGCAGCAGCGGGCTGGCGAGCGCGATGCGCAGGATGCGGGGCGCCGAGGCCTCCGCCTCGTGCACGTGGCACACCGAGGGCACCCGGGCGAGCCGGGCAGCGACGAGCCACGTGGGGGTGGTGACCGTGTTGACGTACACGCGACCGACGTCCCTGCGCCTCAGCATCCGCACCTGCCAGGGCAGGCCGCGCAGGGTGGCCCACGCGAGGCGGACCAGCCCCCGAGGTGACAGGAACTCCTTGCGCAGCACGGGGAACGGACGGATGGTGACGTGCGCGCCCTCGTCGAGGAGCAGCCCGACCAGCGGGCCTCCCTCGGGCAGGACGACCTCGACCGACCAGTCCTGCTCGACGAACCCAGCAACGCTCTCGACCAGCACCCGGTCCGAGCCGTAGAGCTCGCTCGAGGGGTGGGTGACGACCAGCGTCCTTCGAAGCCGACCCCCTCCTCCGGTCACCGTCCGCAAGATGGTCACTGCCCGCGAACCGACAGGTTGTCGAACGAGGCGACCAAGGGCGCGTTCGTGGCATTGCCTGCCAGGTAGGTCCAGATCCCGAAGTAGCCGGCCACCTGCAGCGCGGCGGTGGTGTCGGTCGTGTCGATCCCCCACGCCGTCGGCTCCGTCAGGGACGCGTCCCACGCCTTGGCCCGCAGCACCGTCGTGCCGGTGCCCGACACCTGGAACCGCATGCGCAGCGTGGTGCTCGTCGTGGGGACGAGGTCGGTGATGGTCTTCTGCACGATGACGGTCTCGGCCCCGGCCGAGTCGCGCCGGGTCACGTACAGGACCGTGGCGGCACCGGTGGACCACTTGACCTTGGCGCGGTACTCACCACCGGCCGACGTCCGAGCGGAGTATGCCGCGAAGATGCCGCTGCCCGTGGTCGCCTTGTCCAGCGAGACGTCCACGACGGCGTCCACGTCGGTCTTGCTCACGGACCGGAGCGAGGCCGCCGGCCCGGCACCCGGTGCGGCCATCGTGAACTTCCCCTGGCCGCCGGAGACGGCGAAGTTGGCCGTTCCGCCGGAGACCGTCCAGGTGCCGCCCTGGTCGGCGACACCGAGGCCGCCGGTGACGGTGCGACCGAACGCGTCGGCGGCGACCAGCGGCAGGTCGGTGGAGACCACGACGGACTTGGTCACCGTGCTCGTCGCGCCGTCGTTGTCGGTGACGGTGAGGACGACGGGGTAGGTGCCGGCGGCGGCATACGTCCGCGTCGTCGTGGCCCCGGAGCCGGTCGTGCCGTCGCCGAAGTCCCAGGCGTAGCTCGCGATGGTGCCGTCGCTGTCGGAGCTGGCGGAGGCGTCGAAGGAGGCCTTCAGTCCGACCGTCGAGGCGCTGAACGTGGCAGTCGGGGCCACGTTGGGAGCGGGGGTCACCGTGACCGACTTGGTCACGGACCCGTTGCCCCCGCGGTCGTCGGTGACCGTGAGGGTCACCTGGTAGGTGCCCCCTGCGGCGTACCGGTGCGAGGGCGTCGCCCCGGAGCCGGCCGGCGACCCGTCACCGAAGTCCCAGGAGTACGAGGCGATCGTGCCGTCGGCGTCAGAGCTGGCCGATCCGTCGAAGGAGGCGGTCAAGGCGCTGGTGGAGGACGTGAACGACGCCGTCGGCAGCACGTTCGGCGGCGCGTTGACCGTCACCGAGCGGGTGGTGGACGACGTGGCGCCCTTGTCGTCGGTCACCGTGAGGACGACCGGGTAGGTGCCCGCGGCGGCATACACGTGGGAGTTGGTGGACCCGGCGCCCGCAGGAGTGCCGTCACCCCAGCTCCAGGACCACGAGACGACGGTGCCGTCGGCGTCGGCGCTCGCGGTGCCGTCGACGGCCGCCGAGAGGTTGGTGACCGACGTGGTGAAGGACGCGGTGGGCGCCTGGTTGGGCAGCGGGCCGTTCTTGGCGGTCTGGTAGTGGCGCGACACGTCCGCGGCGGTCAGCACCTGCGGGTAGATGGCGACCTCGTCGATGTCACCGGTGAGGTTGTCGCTCGAGGGACGGCTCGGCCACCCGCTCAGGTTGCCGGCCCCGGCCCGCCAGTAGCCCGGGACGACGTCGCCCTGCGTCACGTCGGCGCGCTGGGCCACGAGGGCACCGTCGACGTAGAGCTTGAGCCCGGCCGTGCTCAGCGAGCCCACCACGTGGTGCCACTGCCCGTCCCGGTAGCCGCCCGTCGTGTTGACGGACTTCACCGCGGAGTCGTAGACACCGAAGAAGACGCGGCCTGAGTTGTCGAGGTACATGAGACGGTCGTAGTTGTTCTGGGTGCCGGTCGAGGAGTCGCCGAACCCGAGCAGGCGGCCGCCGGTCGTGCTCGTCGTCCTGAACCAGGTCTCGGCGGTGAACTGGGTCGGGGCGTTCCCCCAGTCGGGCGAGCTCACCATCGAGGTGTCGGTGCCGTTGAGCCGAAGCGCGCCGTCGCCGGGGAGGACCCCGCTCACGGCGCGGGTGACCCCGGAGCCGACGACGCCGTTGCGCACCCCGGAGGTGTTGACCGCGTCGCCGCTGGCCTCACCGAGGCGCCAGTAGGTGCCCGGGTTGGCCCCGGTGACGTCCTGGGAGTAGGCGTCCATGGCCGCGCCACCGGTCGCCACGGCCGATACCGTCTCGCTGGTCACCTCGTTGCCCGAGGGGTCGCTGACGATGACGCGGTAGGAGTAGCTCGTGCCGGGGGTCAGCCCCCGGTCGGTGAAGGCCACGAGGGGACGCTTCCACTCCAGCGACGTCACGGTCGTCTGGTAGACCGGTGACGCGGTGTTGCCGTTGCGGATGATGCGGTAGGTGAGGTCCTGGTCGTCGCGGTCCCAGCTGGCGTCGAGGGCGACCCGGATCATGCCTGCACCGGGGGTGGTCAGGCGCGGGTTGAGGGCGGCGCCCTTGATGACCGGTCCCTGCTTGTTGGGGGCCGAGGCCTTGGTCGTGAAGCGCACCAGTCCCTGCTGGGCGACCCCGTTGACCTTCGGGAACTCGCCGCCGACGACGACGTAGTTGCCCGATCCGGTGATGGCCCACGCCGCTTGGTGCTGGCCGGTGAACGTGCCCACCTGCATGTCCGGGTGCCACGTGACCATCGAGGGGCTGGGCTGGCCCTGGAAGTTGTAGTAGCCCGAGAGGTAGTTGCGCGTGATGGTGCCCGTCGCCTGGGCGGTGAACGCGGTGCCCGGGTGGAAGATCCAAGGGGTGGACTGGGGGAAGGCGCCGATGTTGCCGCAGAAGTGGGAATGGCTGACCGCGTAGACGATCGAACCGTTGGAGTACGACTGGTAGTGGTCGCCGTGGCAGTCCTCGATCCAGCGGATGGTGCCCGTGTTGGGCTCTGCCGAGAAGGTGCCCTCGAGGTTGCCGCCGGGGCCGAAGGTGTAGCCGGTGCCGTAGACGGCGTTGGCGTCCACGTTGAGGCTGAGGATGGCCGCCTGGGTGCCGGAGTTCTGGATGAGGTTGCCGGCCGCCCACGGCAGCACCGCGCCGGTCGTCGCGTCGACGGCCGCCAGTCCCTTGCGACTGAGCGTGCTGACCGTGGCGAACGCCCCACCCACGATGACGCGGGACTTGTCCGGGGTGAGCGCCAGCGCCTGCACGGTGGCGTCCGCGGAGGGGGCCCAGTCGACGAGGGCGCCGTCGGAGGCGCGGAACGCCGCGAGCCGGGTGCGGGTGTTGCCGCCGGCGCTGTTGAACGCACCACCGATGTAGACGGTGCTGGCGGTGGCCACGACGGCCTTGATGTTGTAGTCGGTGCCGGCCCGGAAGGTGCTGATCAGGGCGCCGGTCGCGGTGTCGAACGCCGCCAGGCGGTAGCGGGCCTGCCCACTGACGGTCGTGAACGAGCCGGCGACGTAGATCCGGCTGTTGTCCGGGGACGCGGCGATCGAGTAGACCTTGCCGTTGAGCACCGGGTTGAAGCTGGAGATCAGCGCGCCCGTCGTGAGGTTGTAGGCGAGCAGGCTGGTGCGGGGGACGGTGTTGACGCCGGGAGCCGCTCCAGCGGGCCGCGCGTTGGTGAAGTCACCGCCGGCGTAGACCGTGTTGCCCACGACCAGCTGGGTGTAGACGACCCCGTCGATCTGCGTCGTCGGCAGCGGGTCGGTGGTCACCGTCTGCGCGGTGGGCGCGATCACGGGGGAAGGGGCTGCCTGGGCGGGCGCCGACGCCACGGCGATCCCGACGGCCGCCAGGGCGACGGTCGTGAGGGCTGCGAGCGCGCTCCGCGCGGTGCTTCGTGTGTGCATGGCATTCCCTGCTAGGAGACCGAGCCCGAGAGCTGGACGGTGGGTGTGGAGGTGGACTGGCTGAACGTGAGCGTCACGGGGTTGCGCACCGACTTCGGCAGGCGGAAGACATAGGTGGCCGTCGCGGTGGACGCAGCGGCCACCGCATCGGGCAGCGTCGTGGCCGGAGCAGAGGTGAAGGCGTCCAGGGGCGCCCCACTGCGGTCGCGGGCGGTCACCGTCACGGCATTGAGTGGGACGGACGACGTGCCCGAGTTGCCGACCTCGAGGGTGACGATCCAGGCCTTGCCCGAGGTCTCACCGGGCCATTTGGCGTCCACGGTGCCGACGCGGGTGCGGTCGACACGGACCTTGAGCGACGACGAGACCGTCGCGGGCTGCGACAGCTTGACCGGAGCGAGCGTCTTGACCGTCCGCGGAGGCACGACCCGGGCGATGCTGCCCGGCGTCGGCGACGGGGCCCCGGTGCCGGACGACCCTGCGGCGGAACCGGAGGTTGCTGAGCCCTGGGACCCGGAGCCGACCGGGGCGCCGCTCGAGGGACCGACCGAGGGGCCGGCTCCCCCATCGGCGGCAGACGTGACCGACGGCGCCGGTGCGGTCGACGCGGCGCGGCTCGGGCCCGAGGAGGCACCGGAGCAGCCCGTCAGCCCGGAGGCGACGAGGAGGACGAGCGCGAGGCTGGCAGCGGGCCTCAATACGCACCCCGTCCGTGGATGACGGCGCGAGCGGTGCGGACCAGCACCTGCAGGTCGAGCAGCACCGTCCAGTTGTCGACGTACCAGAGGTCGAGGCGCAGGGACTCCTCCCAGGAGAGGTCGCTGCGTCCGCTGACCTGCCACAGGCCGGTGATGCCGGGGCGGACCCGCAGGCGCCGGGTGGCGTCGAACTCGTAGGCGTCGACCTCTTCGGGCAGCGGCGGCCGGGGTCCCACGAGCGACATCTCGCCACGGATGACGTTGATGAGCTGGGGCAGCTCGTCGAGCGAGAAACGGCGCAGCAGGCGGCCGACGCGGGTGACCCGGGGGTCGTGGCGCATCTTGAACAGGACGGTGTTGCCGGCGTCGGCCGCCACGGACTGCAGCAGCTCGGCGCGACGCTTCTCGGCGTCCACGGCCATCGTGCGGAACTTGATCATCTGGAAGGTCTCGCCACGCGCGCCGACCCGGGTCTGGCGGAACAGCACCGAACCCTTGGAGTCGAGGCGGATGGCCACGGCGATGGCGATCAGCACGGGCGAGGCCAGGAGCGTCAGGGCGACGGCCAGGACCAGGTCGGCCAGTCGCTTCAGGACCCGCCGGACGCCCGACATGGCCGGCCGCTCGACGTGCAGCAGCGGCATCCCCGCGGAGGGACGGATGCTCAGGCGGGGGCCGGCCACCTCGAACAGGCCGGGGGCGATGACGAGGTCGACGGCACGCTCCTCGAGGCTCCACGCCAGACGGCGCAGGCTGGGGCCGCTCAGGTCGGGGTCGCTGGACACAGCGACGACCTCGGCATCGAGCAGGTCGATGGCATGCATCGCCTCGTCGGGGTAGCCGAAGACGGGGACGCCTTCCAGCTCGGTGGCGAAGTCACCGTCGGTCACCAGGCCGGACACGCAGGCACCGACGACGTGCAGGCCCTCACCGGGGCGCGCGCCGCATCTGGCGGATCAGCGGCGCCACCGTCCGGACGTTGCCGATGACGACGGTCCGCTGGGTGTCGAGGCCGGCGACCCGACGGGACATCAGCCCCTTGCGCAGCAGGTGCCGCCCCAGCAGGCCGCAGAAGAGGAGGATCGGGGCCGCGCCGAGGACCACCCCGCGCGCCACCTCACCGTGGACGAGCCACGAGCCCACCGCGACGCCCACGACGAGCATGACGACCGCCTTGGCCACGGCGCGGTACTCGTCGGTGGTGATGCCGAGGTAGCGCCGCTCGTAGCCGTGGCTGAGCAGGAGCGCGAGGCACCAGAACGCGGGCAGTGCCACCGCGGCGACGGCGCGGACGTGCAGGGGCGCGGCGCCCATCGGGACGACTGTGGTGAACACGCCCGCGATGGCCGCGGCCACGATGTCGACGGCGACCGCGCGCTCCCGGTACCGCGTGAACCAGGACCCTCGCACCCGGGCCGGGTCGGGCATCGACGCGGACCAGGCGGGTGCTCGCAGCAGGTGGCCGGGAGCCAGGCCCGTCGGGGGGTGACGACGGTCGTCCTCGTGGGTGGTCCACGGCACCGACGCCGAAGCCGCCCCCGCGAGATCCTCCATCACTGCACCCCTAGCGCATCGCCCAACCGTCGAGGGTCGGGCGGTCATCCACCGGTCCGGCCTCGTTCATGCGTCGTCTCCGACACCTGAGGCTGTCAGGTTCGCGAGTGGGATCTGTAGGCCGTGCAGGGGACGGCGAACCGGGCCGAATGGACTACAACCGATGTATGAGTGCGTGCCCGACAGGGTCTGCCAGGCGGGGCTCAGGCCGGGCTCTCAGGCCGGGCTGTGGAACTTCTGCTGGGCCGTCAGCAGGCCCTCGGTGACCACCAGCTCGACGGCGTCGGCCGCCTCGTCGAGCAGGAAGGGCAGCTCCTTGCGCTCGGTCGGTGAGAAGTCGCGCAGCACGAAGTCGGCGGCGTCCATCCGGCCCGGCGGCCGGCCGATGCCGACCCGCACGCGCAGGTAGTCCTTGGTGCCGAGCGAGCGAGCTGATCGACCGCAGCCCGTTGTGGCCGCCCTCGCCGCCGCCCTGCTTGAGCCGGACCTCGCCGTGAGGGGATGTCGAGCTCGTCGTGGACGACGACGAGGTGGTCCGGGTCGACCGTGAAGAACTGACACGAGCGCCTTCACCGGCCCGCCGGACTCGTTCATGTACGACGAGCGGCCCGGCCGAGCGACGGCGCGCGGCCCGGGGGCCCCACCGGGGACCACGCCGATCCGGATCGTCGCAGCGACGGCGCGCGCCTTGTGGCCTTGACAGGAGTCGCCGAGCCGCGCCGGGCGAGCTCGTCCACCACCATGGCGCCGACGTTGTGGCGGTTCCCGGCGTACGTCGGACCGGGGTTGCCGAGCCCGACCACCAGCCACGTCCCGTCTGCACTCACGGGCGGCAAGTATGCCGGAAGACCAGGTCCGTGACGGACCTGGCCTTCCGGGGTGGTGCTGTGGTGGAGCAGGTGGTGCGGCGGCGGGCGCCGCACCGCCGGGGCTCAGGCGTCCTGGGACTCGGCCTTGTCGCCCTCGGCGGCGTCGCCCTCGGCGGACTCGCCCTCGGCAGCGGCGGCGGCGTCCTCGTCGGACTCCTCGCGCTCGATACCGGCCTCTTCCTCGGCCTCGGCGAGCTCGGCCTCGAGCTCCTCCGGCGGAGATCTGCTGGGTGATGTTGACGACCAGGGTCTCCTCGTCGACGACCAGGACGGCGCCGCGCGGGCAGCGTGACGTCCGAGGCCTGGATCTGGCGTGCCGGCCTCGAGGCCCTCGACGGAGACCACGACGTTCTCGGGGATGCGCGGTGGCCGTCGACCTCGAGCTGCAGGGTCTGGGACTCGACGGTGACGATGGTCTCCGGAGCGGCCTCGCCGTCGACGTGCACCGGGACGTCGACGGTGACCTTCTCGCCCTGGCGGACGACGACGAGGTCGATGTGCTCGATGATCGGCTTGATCGGCGTCGCGCTGGACGTCCTTGGCCAGGGCCAGCTGCTCGTTGCCGTCGATGACGATGGTCAGCAGGGCGTTGGCGGTCTTGAGCGCCAGCATCGTCTCGTGGCCGGGCAGGGTGATGTGCACCGGCTCGGTGCCGTGGCCGTACATCACGGCGGGGATCTGGTGCGGCGCGGCGGATCCGGCGCGCCGCGCCCTTGCCGAACTCGGTGCGCTTCTCGGCGGCCAGGGTGAGGTTGCTGTCAGACACGGGGGACTCCTGTCGGGGTCTCGGGATGGCGGTGGGCCTCGACGCGGGGCGCAGCACGGAGACCACACCGCGTCGATTACGGACGTGCCGGCACCAGCCGTGCAGTGTCCCTCGCCGAGGCAACCCAGTGAGTCTAGGCGACGCCCGAGGGGAGAGGGAAATCCGCGTCGTCCGCCGCCGCCGTGGCCCGCGTCCAGCGCTCCCGCCGGAGCTCGCCGAGCCGCACGGCGACCACTCCCCCGACGATGCAGACCCCGCCCAGCAGCTGCATGACCCCCGGCAGCTCCCCGAGCAGCACCCACGCGAAGAGCACGGCGAACAGCACCTCGGTCAGCCCCACGAAGGAGGCCACGGTGGAGCCGAGGATGCGCGCGGCCGTGACCCCGAGCAGGTATGCCGCGGCCGCGGCCACCAGCGCGAGCTCACCGACCGCGAGCCACCACGGCACCGCAGCGCCGCGGAGCACGACGTCGGTGGCGACGAAGCGCATGGGCAGCACCCCCACGGCGCCCAGGACGCCGAGGCCCACGGCGCCGGCGCCCATGCCCAGGCCGGCCAGCGCCACGGGCGGCAGGTGGCTCTCCTCCGCCGCGAGGACGAAGAACGTCGCCAGGCCGGCCGCCGCCACCAGGCCCCAGCCGACCCCGACGAGGTCGGGGGCTGCCTGGCCGCCGAGGTCGAGCACGAGCACCAGGCCGACGATCGCCAGCACCACCCCGAGGCCGGTCAGCACGCTGGGGGCGCGCCTGGTCCGAACCCACACGAACAGCACGACGAGGACGACCCCGAGGTACTCGAGCAGCAGGGCCACGCCGACGTCGAGCCGCTGGACCGCGTAGAAGTAGGCGACCTGGCAGCCGGCGACGGCCACGGCGCCATACGCGAGGACGGCGGCGAGGTTCTTGCGCAGGAGGTGCCACCGCCCACGCAGCGCGAGGACGGTGGGGACGGCGAGGACGAGCGTCGCGCCCGTGACCCGCAGCAGGACGATCGCCCCGGAGCTCCAGCCCTCGACGAGCAGCGACTTGGCGAACGGGCCGCTGCTGCCGAACGTCGCCGCCGACGCGAGCGCCAGCCAGAGCCCGACTCCCTTGGACCGGTGCGCCATCGCTGTTCCTCCACCTCGCTTCAGGAGCCCGTGTCACGAACAAAGCGCCTTATGATCATGACGCTAGCGACCGGACACGTCAGGAGTCAAGATGCTGTTCGCCCATGACACCGAGGTGGCGCTGCGAGGGTGCGCCGCCCTCGTCAACACCGCGGCGACCCTGCCCACGGACACCGACGACCTGCAGACCGAGGCAGAGCTCGACGACTTCGTGCGCGAGTGGCAGTGGACCGGCTCACGCACCCGCGACGCGGCAGAGCTGGAGGCCGTGCGCGCGCTGCGGCCGCGGCTGCGCGAGCTGTGGACCGTCGACACCGACGGGGCCGTCGAGCTCGTCAACTCCCTGCTGGCCGAGGCCGACGCCCTGCCCCAGCTGGTGCGGCACGACCAGTGGTCGTGGCACCTGCACGCCACGCCGCCCGAGGCGCCGCTGGCCACGCGGATGGCGGTCGAGGCGGCGATGGCCATGGTCGACGTCATCCGCGCCGACGGGCTGACCCGCCTGGGCGTCTGTGCCGCGGACGACTGCGAGGACGTCGTCATCGACCTGTCCAAGAACCGCTCGAAGCGCTACTGCGACGGCGGCTGCGGCAACCGCGCCAACGTCGCGGCATACCGCGCCCGAAGGTCCGAGCGGCCCGTATCCTGAGCGCTCGCAGCCGGGAAGCGATGGCTGCACGACGGCAAGGGGACTGGTGTGTTCGCACCTATCAGGCTGGTCGAGGGCGGATGGCCCGGACCGGTCGAGCGGCTGCTGCGCCGCTTCGTCTGGGCGGACCCGCGGGTGGTCTCCACCGAGACCACGCCTGAGCGGTTCCGGCTGGCGATGAAGGCGTTCCACCTCGGGGGCACCTACAAGATCACCGGCACCAACCGGCACCAGGAGGCCGACCACCTCCTCATCGACGGCGTCGACACCACGGGCGCCCACATCGTCGACGTCGGCGCATCGGACGGGTCGACCTCGGCCGACCTCGCAGGACAGCTCGGCGCACTTCTCCAGCTACACGATCGCCGATCTCTACCTCGAGGTCTCCCACGCTCGCGTCGGCGGACGCACGGTGTTCTTCGACCCCGCGGGGCACCCCGTGCTCGTCGTCGGCAACCGGCTCCTCGCGTGGCCAGAGATGTCGCCGCTGGTCGCGAAGTTCTACTCCCGGACCATCCGGCGCGCCGCCGCGTCCGAGGACCGCGCCACGATCCCGCTGCTCAACCCCACCGTCCGCCGGCTCATGCGCGCCGACCCGCGGATCCGCGCACGGACCCACGACGTGTTCACCGTGTGGCCCGAACCCGTGCACGTGGTCAAGGTCGCCAACCTCCTGCGCCGGCTCTACTTCAGCGACGACCGGCTGCTCGAGGGGCTCGGCTCGATCCATGCGTCCCTGGTCGACGGCGGGCACCTGCTGCTCGTCGACAACCCCCGCATCGCCGGGATCGCCGAACGCGGAGGCCTCTACCGCAAGGAGGGCGCGGGCTTCGTGACCGTCGCCCAGACGTCCCACGTCCCGGAGATCGCCGATCTCGTCGCCCGGGTGGACTCCACCGCCTGACCGCTCCCGTTGGAGCGGCCGTCCCGGTGCTCAGGCGTGGCCGTCGAACAGGCTCGTCACCGAGCCGTCCTCGAAGACCTCCTGGATGGCGCGGCTGATCAGCGGGGCGATCGAGAGCACCGTGAGCTTGTCGAACTCCTTGGACTCGTCGATCGGCAGCGTGTTGGTGACGATCACCTCGTCGGCGGCACACTCGGTGAGTCGCTTCACCGCCGGGCCCGACAGGATCGCGTGCGTCGCGGCGATGACGACCCCGGCCGCCCCGTCGGACATGAGCGCGTCGGCGGCCTTGGTGATGGTGCCGCCGGTGTCGATCATGTCGTCGACGAGGACGCAGATCCGTCCCTTGACCTCACCGACGACCCTGTTGGCGACCGTCTCGTTGGGCCGGTTGATGTCACGCGTCTTGTGGATGAAGGCCAGTGGTGCGCCGCCCAGCCGTTCGGACCACTGCTCGGCCACCTTGATGCGACCGGCGTCGGGCGAGACCACGGCCAGCTTCTCGTGGCCGTACTTGGTGCGCACGTACTCCGAGAGGATCGGCAGCGCCATGAGGTGGTCGACCGGGCCGTCGAAGAAGCCCTGGATCTGCGACGTGTGCAGGTCCACGGCCATCAGCCGGTTGGCCCCGGCGGTCTTGAACAGGTCGGCCATGAGGCGGGCCGAGATCGGCTCGCGGCCACGGTGCTTCTTGTCCTGACGGGCGTACCCGTAGAACGGCAGGACGACGGTGATGCGCTTGGCTGAGGCGCGCTTGAGCGCGTCGACCATGATGAGCTGCTCCATGATCGCCTCGTTGAGCGGCGCCGTGTGGCTCTGGATGACGAACGCGTCCGACCCGCGCACCGACTCCTCGTACCGCACGTAGATCTCGCCGTTGGCGAAGTCGTAGGCGCTGGTCGGCACGAGGCCGGTGCCGAGCATCCGGGCGACCTCCTCCGCGAGGCCGGGGTGGGCGCGGCCCGTGAAGACCATGAGGTTCTTCTCGGTGGTCTTGAGGATGCCGGTCACGCCTGGCCCTGCCCTTCAGTGGAGTCCTCGGTATGCGGCGCAGCCGCCTGGCCATCCGCCGCGGTGCGGCCGTCCTGAGCGGCGTGGCCGTCCTGCGCGGCGGTGGCGGCCGCGTCGGTCTTCGTGCCGGCTCGGGCACGGGCGACCCAGCCGTCGATGTTGCGCTGGCGACCGCGGGCGACGGCGATCTGGCCGGGCTCGACGTCACCGGTGACGGCCGACCCCGCGCCCACGTAGGCGCCGTCGGCGATGGTGACCGGTGCGACGAGGACCGAGTTGGAGCCGACGAAGCTGTGCTTGCCGATCGTGGTGTGGTGCTTGGACACTCCGTCGTAGTTGGCGAAGATCGTGCCCGCACCGATGTTGGCGCCCTCACCGATGGTGACGTCGCCGGCATAGGTGAGGTGCGGGACCTTGGCGCCGTCGGCGATCTTCGCGTTCTTCGTCTCGACGAAGCCACCGATCTTGCCCTTGGCGCCGAGCTCGGTGCCGGGGCGCAGGTAGCTGAAGGGTCCGACCGTGGCACCGTCGCCGATCACGGCGAGGAGGGCCTCAGTGCGCTTGACCTCGGCTCCCTCCCCCACCTCGGTGTCGGTGAGCGTGGTGTCCGGGCCGACCACGGCGTTCGCGCCGATGGTCGTCGCGCCGAGCAGCTGGGTGCCGGGCAGGACCATGGCGTCGCGGCCGATCGTCACCTCGGTGTCGATCCACGTGGTCTCGGGGTCGACGATCGTGACCCCCTCACGCATCCAGCGCTCCGTGGTGCGCCGGTTGAGCTCCTTGCCGAGGCGCGCGAGCTGCACCCGGTCGTTGACGCCCTCGGTCTGCCACAGGTCCTCGATGAGGTGCGCGCTGACCCGGCCGCCGGACGCACGGGCGATGGCCAGGACGTCGGTGAGGTACTTCTCCCCCTGCGCGTTGTCGGTCCCCACCTTCGCCAGGGCCTCGCCGCAGGACGGTCGCGTCGAAGGCGTAGATCCCCGAGTTGATCTCGGTGATGGCGCGCTGCTGCTCCGTGGCGTCCTTCTGCTCGACGATCCCCTCGACCCCGCCCTCGGTGTCGCGCAGGATCCGGCCGTACCCGGTCGGGTCGGCGAGGTGGGCGGTGATCACCGTGGCAGCACTACCGGAGTCCTCGTGCTCGGCGAGCAGGGAGACGAGGGTGTCCCCGGCGAGCAGGGGCACGTCCCCGTACGTGACCAGGACGGTCCCGTCGAGGTCACCGGGCAGGGCGTCGAGGGCGCACTCGGTGGCGCGACCGGTGCCCTTGACCTCGTCCTGGTCGGCGATGACCGCGGCGGGGTCGATCTGCGCGACGTGCGCGGCCACGAGGTCCCGCTCGTGGCGGACCACCACGGCGAGGTGCTCGGGCTGCGCTGCTCTGGCGGCCGCGATCGCGTGGCCGACGAGGGTGCGTCCACCGATCCGGTGCAGGACCTTGGGGGTCGAGGACTTCATCCGGGTGCCCTCACCTGCGGCGAGGACGATGACTGCAGCGAGTCTGGGGGTGCCGTGGGGGGCGTTCACGCGCGAAGGCTCCAGAGATCTGGTCGGGTGCGACGGGACGCGCGTCATGCTACCCGCCAGTCGGCCGTTGTTTGCCTCACGGTTGCCGGGCTGGCGGGACGCGGCCACGACTCAGGCGGTCTCAGCCGAACGGGTGAGTTTCGCAACCAGGAACCCCGCGCAGACTCCTCGTGGTGCGAGCCACCCCGAGCGGGGGGACAGTGGGATGCATGACAGGTCTGGGGCGGGTGTCGCCCTCCCGCGACAGCGCAGTGCCCCCGGCGGCAGAGCTGGACCGGTTGCTGCACCGCACCGCCCTCGGTGACGACCGTGCGTTCGGTGAGCTGTATGACCTCACCGTGCGCGGGTTCTTCCGCCTCGCCCTGGCGATGCTCGGTGATGAGGTGCAAGCCGAGGCAGCCATCTGCGCCGCCTATGCCCAGATCTGGGCGAACGCGACGGAGTACGACGCACGCGCGCACCGACCCCTCAGCTGGATGACGACCATTGCGTACCAGTTCGCCCGCACGGCCCGTGGGGCCCAGGCTGCCTGATCCGTCGAGCCGGCCAGCCGGCTCTCGACGGACCGCCGATCGAGTCCGGCACCCCTCCACTCCTGGCCTGCCTCATTCACGTTCCCCAGTCCTGTTCCCCCGGCGAAGGTCCTCCCTAGCCACCTTCCGGCGCAGCGCGGAGGGTCCCGCGCGGAGCCTCAGTCCCCCTCGGTCCAACAACCCAGGACGTCGGAGGCGACCTCGTAGGCGAGGTCCGTCCGCTTCTGCTTCTGGCTACCGAACACTGACGGGAGCCCGGTCGCGTCGACAACCAGGGTCTGGCTGTCCTTGAGGACGACGGCAGTACCGGTGGGGGTGCCGTAGGCGTCTGCTCCGAGACCGATCAAGGTGTCGGTCTTGCCGAGGGTGGACCGAAGGCTGGTGAAGTACGTCCGCGCTGCCGCAGGGGACGTCGAGTCCTGGACCGACAGGACGAGCGGCCCCATCGGCAGGTCGTACGTGCACGTGTAGCGGTGGTCCTTGTAGGCGGCGTGTGCGACCGGAGTCGAGGGCAGGCTCAGGACCTGCTTCACCTTGCCCTTGATGTCGGCGCTGCAGACCATGAGAGCGGCCTTGGAGGGTTTGTCGGACTCGCTCTTCGTGGTGCTCGCAGAGGACGAGGCTCCGGTGGTGCCGGGGGAGGCCGGCATGGTCTCGCCGGGCGCCATGGTCTGACCCGGCGCCATCGACATCCCTGGCATCGAGTTCGTCGCGGTGGTGGTCGTGGACGGGGCGGTGGTGGTGGTGCTCGAGCTCGTGGTTGCGGCGTTCGAACCGCAGCCGGCGAGGAGCAGTCCAGCCGCTGCGAGGCCGATCGACCATTGGCGTGCCGTCATGACTCAGGACCTTTCGTGGGTCTTGGGAGCTCGTGCCTCCATGGACCGGGCGTCACACCTTGTGACTGGAGACGAGCGAGGCGTAGGCCACGATGTTGCGCTCGTAGCTGTGGGTGCTGAGGTTGAAGGAACCGCCGCACGTGATCAGGCGAAGGGCCGCGTGGTCGGTGTTGCCGTAGACCTCGAGCGTCGGGAAGTGGTCCTTGGCGTACGACACCACCCGGTCCACGCGGAACACCGCCGCCGTGTGGTCGGCCCTGGTCACGGTCAGCGTGGCTCCGGGGCGCAAGGCCCCGAGCTTGAAGAAGACCCCTGGTCCGTACTGCGCCGAGTCGACGTGACCGAGCAGGACGGCCGGACCGAGTGAACCGGGAGTGGGCGAGAACTTGTACCAACCGGCCTGCGAGTCCCTCCCGTTGGGCGGGACCTGCACGGTCTGGTCGGAATTCAGACCCAGCTTCAGGAGATCGGAGTGGACACCGATCGACGGGATCTCCAGCTGGGTCGGAGTGGAGGCCTTGAGGATCGGGCCGCTCGTCGACGCAGCCCCAGCGGTCGACGAGGCCTTCGGGGCGGTGCCGCTGGAGCTCGGGGTGGACGAGTCAGCAGTCGTGCCGGACGCCGGCGCCGAGTAGGGGATCGCTGCCGAAGCAGGCGGTTGGGGTGCGTGCTGCTGGGCACGCAAGGCGATCGTGAGGACGACGCCCCCTGCGATGACGAGCAGCGCGGCCAACGCTGCCACCAAGGGGTGGAAGCGTCGACCGCGCTGCTCAGTGCTCATCGCGTGACGTCAGCCGTGATCAGCGGACGGTCGCAGTGCGACGACGGAGGCTGAAGCCACCGGCGGCGACGCCGGCGACGGCGAGCGCACCACCGAGAGCGAGCAGACCCTCGTCCTGCATCCCTGCGGTGCTGCCGCCACCGGTACCCGCAGCGCCGCCAGGCATGGCGGACATCTGCGAAGCGGTGAGCGTGCCACACAGGGCCGGCGAGGTCGCGGCCAGCGGGAGGGAGGGCACCAGGTCGCTCTTCTCCGACTGCGCCTTCTTGGACAGGGTGGCCGGGTCGAGACCGTGCACGACGACGACGGCGGTGCCGGACTTCAGCGAGGCCAGCGTCTTCGAGTCCAGGTTGATCGTGCGGCTGTAGTTGATCGAGGAGCCCGAGGGCGCCACGGTCAGCGTCGTGCCGGCGGCCGGGCTGGTGTCACCCGAGGTGGACAGCGTGGTGCCGATGCCACCGTAGGAAGGAGCTCCCTCCGTGGTGCAGATGACGCCGTCGCCGCTGGTGTCGGCGGCGGTGGTCGGGCAGCTGCCCTTCGCGCCGATGTGGATGTGCTGCACGTGCGGGTACGGCTTGCCACCGAAGGTCGCGGCCAGACCGGTCACGTGCTCGGTGATCGTCGCCTGGGAACCATTCAGCGAGATCATGACGTTGCCGGAGGCGCTCGAGTGGTTGAGGGCCTTCAGCTGTGCCTGGTACCCGTCAGCCCCAGCAGCCGAGGCAGAGCCGGCCGCCATCGCGAGCATGCCCGCACCGAGGGCCACCGTGGGAACCAGCACCCGCATTGACTTCTTGGACTTCTTGGACTTCATCATCCTTGGTCTCCTATCAGATGCCGGGAGGCTCCCGGCGCGTGCGATTTCTCGCTCAGTGGGTGATTCGTAGGTGGGACAAGTGCGGATTGCCCCGTCCGGCCAGGAACTTGGTCCTGTCGGAGCTTTGTGGAGGCGTTGTGGTGGCCGACCGGTCTCGTCCGGAGACGGTCCGGTCGGCGAACCGCTACGCCGTTCGACTGCTCGTCCGAGTGGACGAACGCAGTCCCGAGATCGCTGCGATCACGACGACCGCCTCGGATGCGATGGAAACCAGGCCCAGTGGCTCGAGCCAGTTGCCGACGTCGTCAGCCAGCATCGGGAAGCTGACCAGGCGCGTCGCCGCATACCCGAGGATGGCCAACCCGCAGGTCAGGGCAGCCAGCGCGTAGACCGCCCTGTCGTCCTTGATGAGCGCGGCGACCCCCAGGCTGACGCACGCTGCAGTGAGGACGACGAAGAGCGCCCCCATGTACGGCGCCTCGCTGAGGTGCGGTCCGATCACCGGGACGTGCGCGGCAGCGGCGACGAACGCACCTGCCGCGAGAACCCAGCGCCAGCCGGAGTTCTGCGCCTTCCCAAACGTTGTCGCCATGACGACCTCCCATACACACTGCGTGGCTCCTGCGCTGATGGGCGCCGAAGTGGATCACGTGCCCTCGGTCTGTGGTCGTTCGTCACTGGAGCCGAGACGGATTGGACGTCCCCCTGGTTGGGGAACGGTGCGGCCGTCGTCGGCCCAAGGCCAGGGCGAGCAGAGCGGCAAGGGCCGCGACGGCTTCGACGACCGCGCTGAGGGACTTCTCGAGGAACCAGACCGGCTCGTACATCGCTGGCAGGGGTCCTACGGCGGGAACATTGACGTAGCGATAGAGCACCACGGCGACCACCGCACTGGATCCCACTGCGAAGGCGGCCAACAGCGAGGCCGGCGAGCCGCGCCACAGCACCCACACCGCGACGACGACTGCCGCGACGGCCTCGATGCGGAACAGGTTGCCCGCGCCGATCCCTGTGGCGGCAGACTGCTGGTATCCAGCAGCCAGGTGGACGTGGACGATCGCGTCGACCACGAGGCAGACAGCGATCAGTGCACGCATCCCACGAAGCACCGGCAGGCCTACCAGCCGCTGGTGCGATCGCGCTGGTGACGCACTCACTTCACGACGAGCGTGCTGCTCATGTTGCTGTGGTAGATGCAGATGACGGCGTACTTCCCCGGCTTGCTGGGCGCCTTGAACATGGCCGTCCCGTTCGGGTCGACCTTGACGTCGAACCCACCCGCCTTGGAGGTCACGGTGTGGGCCTGGGAGTCGTTGTTCTTGACGGTGATCATCGCTCCGGCAGGCACGGTCGTGGGCACCTTGAACATGAAGTTCGAGATGGAGATGTTCGCCGTCGCGGCCTCCGCCGATGAGGACGACGACGGGGACGAGCTCGACGAGCTCGAGGTGCTCGTCATCGGCATCGACGACATGGACGACGAGGTCGAGGAAGCGGAGGGGTTGCTACCTGCGTCGGTGTTCGACGAGCCACAGGCCGAAAGTCCCAGTGCGAGAGCCGGAACGAGCCCGAGAAGGGCGATCTTGCGGGTCATGGTGGTGCCTCCTGATCAGGCGGCCGAGACGACGACCACGACTGGGAGTTCGGCACCGAGACACGGATGGCTTGGTGCCGCGCCCCGTTGGGACCAAATCAACCCCGTTGCGCGGGGCGCGCCGCGCGTCCTAGCGTCGCTCACCTCGAAGCCGTGACGACGCGTCCGAACCGGGTCGCAAGCCCGCGCGGTCGAAAGGTGCGCCCCCGATGACAACCTTGCTGGCCGAACTCTGTTTCGACGCCAACGACCCCCTCCTGGTCGCCCGGTTCTGGTCAGGCGTCCTGGGTAGGCAGCTGTCCGACGACGGCGTGACCCTGCGGACCGACGAGGATGCGAGCTTCCCGATCCGCTTCCGACCCACGCAGGAGGCGAAGACCCAACCGAACCAGATGCACTTCGACCTCACGAGCACGTCGCTCGACGACCAGCAGCAGACGGTGGCGAGGGCCCTGGAGCTGGGTGGGCGGCACCTCGACATCGGGCAGGGTCCTGACGCGGACCACGTGGTCCTCGCCGACCCCGAGGGCAACGAGTTCTGCGCCATCCCCCCAGGCAACAACTTCCTCGCCGGCTGCGGCTTCCTCGGTGCCCTGTCATCCGACGGCTCGTATGCGGTCGGCCACTTCTGGAGCGCGGCGCTGGACTGGCCGCTGGTCTGGGACCAGGACGGGGAGACTGCGATCCAGTCGCCACAAGGCGGAACGAAGATCAGCTGGGGTGGCCCACCGGTGCAGCCCAAGGTCGGCAAGAACCGCCTGCACCTCCACCTCGGGCCGTCCCTCCCCGACGAGGGCGCAGCGGAGGTGGCCCGTCTCGTGGGCCTGGGAGCGACGCGCATCGGCGTGGGACAGTGCGGACCCGGCTGGGTGGCCATGACCGATGTCGACGGCAACGAGCTGTGCGTCCGCGTCGAGGCATGACCCGATCGGCCTGATCACCCGCGCCCTGGCGCGACCGCTGCCATCATTGCCCGCATGACAGCAGGGTCCGACGACGTGCAGCGCCTGGACGCGAGGCTCACCAAGCTGGCCCGGGTGACCGCCGAGCTCATCCGGGCCACCGATCCCGAAGCCGTCACGAGGATCGTCGTCGAGCACATCTCGGAGGCGGTGGGGGCGACGATCGCCTCCTTGAGCCTCAAGGACGAGGCAGGCTCCATACGGCTCCTGGGCTTGCGCGGTGGGCGCGCCGGGGATGTGGAGACGTTCGGCACCTACCCGTTGTCCGTGCGCACACCCAGCACGGACGTCATCCGTTCCGGGCGCCGGCTCATGCTGGCCGGGCGCGCGAAGATCCTCGAGTCCTTCCCGGACACTCCCGGGATCGACCGAGGAGAACGCTCCTTGTTGATCCTGCCCCTCAACACCTCGACCGGCACCATGGGCGCGATCGGACTGTCGTTCCCCGGGCAGCACGAGTTCGAGCGGGCGGAGCTGGACTTCCTCGACATCCTCGCCGACAGCTGCGCTCAGGCGCTCCTGCGGATCCAGGCCGAGCAGGACGTGGTTGAGCGCCAGGCCAAGCTGTCGTTCCTCGCCGAGGCTTCGGCCGAGCTGTCCAGCAGCCTCGACTACGAGGCCACGCTGGCCCGGGTGGCGCGGTTGGCGGTGCCCACCTTTGCCGACTGGTGTGCGATCGACCTGGTGAAGGACAACCGGCTGCGGCGACTCGCGGTGGCGCACGTGGACCCGGCGAAGGTGGAGTACGCGCACGAGCTCGCCGAGCGCTACCCCACAGATCCCAGCTCGACGAGCGGCCCCTGGCAGGTGATCCGGACGGGACGCAGCGAGCTCATTGCCGAGATCACCGACGAGATGCTCGTGGCAGGCGCTCGGGACGAGGAGCACCTTCGCATCGCGCGGGAGCTGGCCCTGCACAGCGCGGTCACGGTGCCCTTGGTCGCTCGTGGCCGGACCCTCGGTGTCATCACCTGGGTCAGGGCCGAGTCGCAGCGTCGGTATGCCCAAGGGGATGTCGACTTCGCCGAGGACCTGGCCCGGCGGGCCGCGATCTCGATCGACAACTCCGAGCTGCACAGCGAGACCTTGGCGGCGGCGACGCGGCTCCAGCACGCCGTCCTGCCTGCGTACCTGCCGGTCGTCGACGGCTGGGACGTGGCGGCCTGCTACTCACCGTCAGGGCGCACCGAGGTCGGCGGCGATTTCTACGACGTCGTGAAGCTGCCGGACGGTCGAGTTGCCGCCTTCGTCGGAGACGTCATGGGTCGCGGGGTGGAGGCCGCGGCCTCGATGGCGCAGATGCGAGCGTCCGTGCGCGCCTACATCGCAGCGGACCCCATGCCCGAGGTGGTGCTGAGCAAGCTGGACACGATGATGGCTGCGTACGGCGACGAGCACTTCGTCACGTTGGTCTACCTGTTGGCCGATGCTCGGCGAAACGAGCTGCTGGTCGCGAATGCCGGCCACCCAGCCCCGATCCTCCTGCGGGCCGACTCATCGGTCCAACACCTCGCGCATGCCGACGGCGCCCCGCTGGCCGTCGTCGACGGGCCACGTCGTCGGCACCGGGTGCGCTTCGATCCTGGCGACACCGTCGTGCTGTTCACCGACGGACTCGTCGAGCGTCGCACCGAGGACATCGACGTGGGTAGGGAGCGGCTCTCCGCCGCGCTCGAAGCCCTCTCCGCGGGAGACCTGGACCCTGCGTTGCGCAGCACCGTCAATGCAGTACGGGACGACACGCAGGACGACGACGTGGCAGCCGTCGCACTGCGGCGCCACCGCTGCGCGCCGGGCCCTGCCGTCGCCGCCGTGAGCAAACGCCAAAGCTCGTGATGAGCCGCCCGCCGAGCACGGTTGGGGCACAGTGCGATGGGCTTCGTGACACTCTTGCCCCCGTGGAATCCAGCGGGTGGGTCGGAGTTCGGTGCGTCTTCCGCTCGACCATGGAAGGCAACCAGGTTTATGGGGAGCGCGTGACCTTGTGGCGCTCCGAGGACATGGACAACTGCAACGGTCCAGTCGCGGGTGATGATTGGCAGTCCAGTGTCAGTTGAAGTTTGACGCTGGATCGGGTGACCGCGCGGTATGCGGCGAGAGAGGATGTCCGCATGTCGCGACTCGTGGCGTGGTGGACCGCCTTGGCTGCGTCGCTTCTCGTGGTTGTGGCCGCGCTCGCGAACAAGTCAGGTACGTGCGTCGACTCGGCTACCGATGCCGCGGCATCGTCATGCACCACTAGTGGGTCGGGCGGGCTGCTCCTCCTTGGGTTGGCTGCCTTCGGGCTGTCAGCCTGGATGCTCAGGCGCAGCTATCGCGCCCAGCGCCAGTGCGGACCGAGGCGGTAGCGCAGCTCAGCGGAGAGCGCCGCCTGCGGCAGCTGACGACGTCTCAGAAGGTCTCAGTCACCCCGACCCGCGCCTGGGGGCGCCTTCGCCCCCTCTACACCTCGGCCCAGAACCAGACCCGGTTGACCCTTCCCATTCCGCCGTGGATGCGAGCATGATGCCGACATGTCCTCTAACGGACTCCGCGCGGTGCGTCAGTGGCTGGTCCTGGCGGCGGTCTTGGCGGTGGCCTCTTTCCTCTTCTGGCCACGTTCGGCCACTGACTGCACGGTCTACGGCCCTGCCCGGGCAGTTGACCAGTCCATGTACTCCGCCATGGCCAACCGAGGAGTCGCCTGCCAGCGGTAGTGGCGGGACCTACTCCTAATCCCAGTTCTCTGGATCGTCAACTGGTTGATCAACTTCCTCGCCTTCCGCCTCGGCTGGACCGTCTTCGTGATCGCTCCGTCTGGCCGGACCATCGCCAAGCTTCGCTGTCGCAACCGAGGGCTCGCCATCGCGGACTGGAAGACGCTGCTGTCGAGGTATGGGCTGTCAGACCAGGAAGAGCCACTGACCCGATAGCGACCAAGTAGGCGGGCCGGAGGGGGTGTCAAGCCCTCCATCGGCGCTCAAGGTGATGCGTCCGCACACGGAGTGTGTACCTGGACCGAGCTGGGCTGAGGGCTTGACCGGCTCGGAGTGCCTGCTGGATGCTGCCGCGTCGGGTCGGCGGCTCGCAGGCGAGGCGGTCCGTTATATCGCTGCTGGTGGATGCGTCACGCTGTAGACGTAGAGCCATGTGGCATACGCCAGTGCAAGAACGGCTGCAACGGCGAACCCGGCCACCCATGCGCGCCTCGGCCAACGACCCGACCTGTGTGCGTACGCGGCCGCGGCGAGAAGGCACGAGGCGAACGGGATCGTCGCCGCAGCCGTCGCACGGCTGAGCTCGGTGGCATAGAGGACTGCGGCAGCGAGGACCAGGACGCATCCGGTGAGTAGGACGGTTCGTTGATGCTCAGCGGGCTTTGAGCTCGTGTTGGTCACGGTAGTGGGACGGCGCTGGACTGTGCGTGGGTTCCGGCCGGGGTGCAGTGGGGTGCGCCAGGACGGCGCGCACCAGCGCCGCCCGCAGGGCGGGGCCACGTCGCGGGGCCGCGGCCCGCGGCGCGGAGCGCCGCCTTGACCACCCGCACGTCCACGCCGCCCTCCTGCTCAAGGCCGGCATCCCGTTGCACGGCGTCGCAGCCCGGCTGGGCCACGCGGACCCGGCCATCACCCTTCGGGTCCACGCCCACGTGCTGCGTGAGCAAGCAACGCGGCCTCCGGTACCACCGTCGAGCCGGCAGGTCACTGGCCCTGCGCCCTTGGCTCCCCGGGTAGGAATCGAACCTACGTCGCTTGTCCTGATTCAAAGTCAGGCGGGCCCTGCCAGCAGACCAACCGGGGAACGCCCCCTGGAGGGACCTGCAAAGGGTAGCCAATGTGCGCCCCTGCTCTCACCCGGCCGGACCCCACGGGGCGAGCCCGGCACCGCGCGCATCGTCACGCACGTCTGCGCGCGTGCCACGACGAGGCATGATGGAGCGTGTGAGCGAAACCCATCCGAAGCCCGCAGCCACCGTCGTCAGGTCACGCATGACCGGCAAGCAGCGTCGCGAGCAGCTCATCGACGTCGGCAGAAAGCTCTTCGCTGGCAAGGGTTTCGAGGGGACGACCGTCGAGGAGATCGCCGCGAAGGCCGGGGTGTCCAAGCCGATGGTCTACGAGCACTTCGGCGGCAAGGAAGGCCTGTATGCCGTCGTCGTCGACCGTGAGATCGCCGCCCTCCTCGAGGGCATCACTGGCGCACTGACCGCCGACCTGAGCAGCCGGGAGATCCTGGAGCGTGCGGCCACCGCCCTGCTCGACTACATCGAGAGCTCGACGGACGGCTTCCGGATCCTCGTGCGGGACAGTCCTCCCGGTCAGGCCACCGGCTCGTTCGCGAGCCTGATGTCCGATGTGGCGAGCCAGGTCGAGCACATCCTCGCCGCCGAGTTCAAGCGCCGGAAGCTCGACCCGAAGTCCGCACCGTTGTACGCCCAGATGCTCGTCGGCATGGTCGCGCTCACCGGACAGTGGTGGCTCGACTCGCGCAAGATGAAGAAGGCCGACGTCGCCGCCCACCTGGTCAACCTCGCCTGGAACGGCTTGGCCAACCTCGAGGCCAAACCGACCCTCGCGACGACGAAGGCGCGGTAGCCGTACCCGGCCGAGTACAGCCAGCGCGTCATACCTGCTGGAGCTCCACCCGGTTGCCCACGGGGTCCGTGGTGTGGAAGCGGCGGACACCTGGGATGGCCTCGTCCCACGTCAACGAACGACCGGAGGCGACGACCGCTGCAGCGAGCGCGTCGACGTCGTCGGTGGCGATCGCCGGGTGCGCCTTCTGGGCCGGCACGAACTCCTCCTCCACGCCGCAGTGCAGCTCGTGGTCACCGACCCGGAACCACACCCCGCCGCGCGCAGCGAGCACCGGCGGCTTCGGGATCTCGACGAGCCCGAGGACGCCGACGTAGAACGCGCGGAGCGCGTGCTCGCTGCCTGCCGGGCAGGCCACCTGGACGTGGTGCAGGCCGAGAATGCTCATGCCCCGACCCGCTGCTCGTCCACCGTCACCCGGTGCGCCACGGCGAAGACCCGCCGAAAGGCGAGGATCACCCCGACCGGGGTGCGGGGGTATGCGGCGCGGAGCCGCGCGTCGTAGTCCGTCAGGAACGCGTCCCGCTCGGCCTCGTCGGTGAGGACCTCCAGGACCGGTCGCAGACCGGTGCCACGCACCCACTCGAGCACCGGGTTCTCCTGCTCCCCCGCCGGGTCGAGCACGTGCTGGTAGGTCGTCTCCCACCCGTCGACCTCACAGCCGAGGGCGCCGAGCTCGATGACGTACCGCGCCGGGTCGTGTACAGCGAGCCGAGCCAGGGCCGGGGCCAGCCGCTCGGCAGCCGGGTGCTGCGCCGCCGTTTCACGCATGAGCGCGTGGGACGGGGCGTCGTTGTTGCCGGGGACCTGCATCGCGAACCACCCACCCGGCGCCAGCGCCGAGACCCAGCCGCGGACGAGGTCGAGGTGGCCGGGCACCCACTGCAGCGTGGCATTGGTGACGATGACGTCGGGCGCTTCGCCCAGTGACGCGACATCCCACTGAGCCACGTCGGACTCGACCCACTCGACCCGCCCAGCGCTGTCGAGCGCCCTTGCCGCGTCGAGCATCTGCGGCGAGTGATCCACCCCGACGATGCGGGCCTGCGGCCAGCGCTCGGCGAGCCCGAGGGTCAGCGGGCCGTTGCCGCACCCCAGGTCGACGACCAGTCGCGGCGCCTGCGCACCGACCCTCGAGAGCAGGTCCCCGAAGGGCCGTGACCGGTGGTCGGAGAACTTCGCGTACTGCGTCGGGTCCCACTGAGTGCTCATCTCCCCATGGTGCCGCACTTTTATCTTGATATCAAGATACTTGACGAGAGGTACAGTTCAGCCATGAGCCCCCGAGGTGCAGGACCCGTCGCGCCACCGCCCGACGACGTGGACCGCATCGTCGAGGCCTGGCGACGAGAACGCCCCGACCTCGACGTCGCCCCGCTCCAGGTGTTCTCGCGGGTCTCTCGCCTCGCGCGCCGCCTCGACCTCGACCGCGCCCAGGCGTTCGCCCAGCACCAGCTCGAGGGCTGGGAGTTCGACGTCCTGTCCGCGCTGCGCCGCGCCGGCGCCCCCTACGAGCTCTCCCCCGGTCAGCTGGTCCGTCAGACCCTGGTGACCAGCGGCACCATGACCAACCGCGTCGACCGCCTCGAGCGCCGCTGTCTCGTCGGCCGCAGCCCCGACCCGAACGACCGCCGCGGGGTCATCGTGCGGCTCACGCCCGAGGGCCAGCAGGCCGTCGACGCGGCCATGGCCGACCTGCTCGACCGCGAGCGCACCCTGCTGGCCGAGCTGTCGACCAGGGACCACGACGAGCTCGCCGCGATGCTGCGCCGCCTGCTGTCGCCCTTCGAGGTCTGAGGTCGATCAGCCGACGATCTCGGCTGCCGCCAGCCACTCCAGCTCGAGCGTCTCGCGCTCGTCCACGATCTCTCGCAGCTGGCCGTTGAGCTCCAGCACCTTGGCGTGGTCCGCCGCCGCCTCGGCCATGGCCAGGTGGATCTTGTCCTCGCGCTGCGTCAGCCGGGTCAGCTGCTTCTCGATCCGCGCCATGTCCTTGCGTGCTTCACGCAGCTCGGCCGGACTGTGACCCGACGTCCCCGCGGCCGGTGCGTTGTCCGCGCGGACCGACGACGAAACCGCTTCTCTTGCAGCTGATTCGATCGCCTCGTGCCGGAGCTCGAGGTACTGGTCGACACCTCCCGGGAGCTGGCGGAGCTTGCCGTCGCCGAGCAGCGCGACCTGGCGGTCACAGGCGCGCTCGAGCAGGTAGCGGTCGTGCGAGACCACGAGCAGTGTGCCGGCCCAGCCGTCGAGCACGTCCTCGAGCGAGGTGAGCGTCTCGATGTCGAGGTCGTTGGTGGGCTCGTCGAGCAGCAGCACGTTGGGCTCGTCCATGAGCAGGCGGGTCAGCTGCAACCGACGCCGCTCACCACCCGACAGGTCCGACACCCGCGTCTGCTGGCGGCCGCCGGTGAACCCGAGGCGCGTCGCGAGCTGCGACGCCGAGATCTCCTTCGGCCCGAGCCGGACGTACTTGCGGACGTCCTCGATCGCCTCGATGACGCGCCAGTCGGCATACCGCTCCAGCTCCCTGACCTCCTGCGAGAGGTAGGCCAGGCGCACGGTGATCCCCTGCTTGCGCTTGCCCGAGACGAGCGGCAGCTGGCCCGCGATGGCTCGCAGGAGGGTGGACTTGCCCGCACCGTTGACGCCGACGATGCCGATCCGCTCACCGGGCGCGAGGTGCCAGGTGAGCCGGTCGAGCAGCACCCGATCACCGAGGGCGACGGTGGCGTCGATGAGGTCGACGACGTCCTTGCCCAGGCGCGTCGTCGCGAACCTCAACAGCTCGACGTCGTCACGCGGGGGCGGCTCGTCGGCGATGAGGGTGTTGGCCGCGTCGATGCGGAACTTCGGCTTGGACGTCCGGGCCGGCGGCCCGCGCCGCAGCCAGGCGAGCTCCTTGCGGAGCAGGTTGTCGCGTCGCTCGGCGGTCACCTGCGCCATCCGCTCGCGCTCGGCTTTCGCGAGCACGTATGCGGCGTAACCACCCTCGAACGCGTTGACCGTCCCGTCCACGACCTCCCACGTGTTGGTGGCGATGGCGTCGAGGAACCACCGGTCGTGGGTGATGGCGACCACGGCGTTGTCGGCGCGGGCGCGGTGACGCACGAGGTGCTCGGCCAGCCAGGCGACGCCCTCGACGTCGAGGTGGTTGGTGGGCTCGTCGAGGAACAGCACGGTCGGGTCCTGCACCAGCAGTCGCGCCAGGGCGAGCCGACGTCGCTCCCCACCGGACATCGGGCCTATCGTCGCCTCGAAGCCACCCATCGCCTGCGCCTCGATGCCACCGAGCAGCCCGGTCAGCACGTCGCGGATGCGCGCGTCACCGGCCCACACGTGCTCGGCCAGGTCGCCGAGGACGACCTCGCGGACCGTGTGGGCGGGATCGAGCACGTCCTCCTGCGCAAGGACGCCCACGCTCGAGACGCCGGCGCGTGTCACCCGGCCGGAGTCGACCTCCCGCTGGCCCGCCAGGACGCTCAGCAGCGTCGTCTTCCCACCGCCGTTGCGGCCGACGATGCCGATGCGGTCGCCACCGAGCACGCCGAGGGACACCTCGTCGAGCACCTGGGCGGTGCCGAGGGCCAAGGAGGCTCGCTCGACACTGATGAGGTTCGCCATCAGCCGGGCCGCGGTCCGCTGATCTCGTGGGCACCGTGCGCCGGCCCGGTCGCGCGCCGGACGTCCTGCACCGCGCCCGAGGCGGTGAGCGACACGGCCAGGTCCAGCGCCGACTCGTTGTCCTCCACCACGAACGCGACCGTGGGGCCCGAGCCGGACACGACGCCGCCGAGGGCGCCGAACTCGAGCCCGGCGTCGAGTACGTCACCGAGGGCCGGCATCAGGGAGATGGCAGCGGCCTGGAGGTCGTTCTGCAGGGCCTCCCCCAAGGCTCGCGGGTCGCCGGAGCGCAGCGCCAGCATCATCTGCGGGCTCGGTGAGGGGTCCTTCACCACGGCATCCCCGCGGAGCCGGTCGCACTCGGCATACACGGCCGGGGTCGACAGACCGGTCTCGCTGAGGGCGAAGACCCAGTGGAAGCTGCCCCGGGCCAGCACCGGCGCCAGCACCTCGCCCCGACCCGATCCCATGGACGTGCCGCCGGAGAGCAGGAACGGCACGTCGCTGCCCAGCTCGGCCGCGATCTTCTCGAGCTCGTTGCGCGGCAGGGCGAGCCCCCAGAGCCGGTCACAGGCGACGAGGGCGGCGGCCGCATCGGCCGAGCCACCCGCCATACCGCCCATCACGGGGATGTCCTTGCGGATGCTCACGTGGACGGGGTCCTCGACCGCACCGATCTCGGCGAGCATGCGGGCGGCCTTGAGCGCGAGGTTGTCCTCGTCGACGGGCACACCGAGCGACTGCGGACCGGAGACGCCGACGCCCCAGTCGTCCGAGGCGGTCACGGTGACCTCGTCGTAGAGGCTGACGGCGTGGTAGACGGTGGCGAGCGGGTGGTAGCCGTCCTCGCGGGGTGCGCCGACCAACAGCTCGAGGTTGACCTTCGCCGGGACCCGGACCGTCACGGACGACGGCATCACGGCGGCAGAGGTCATGTCCGCAACCCTAATGGGGAGCGGCCGACGGCGCGGATCCGCAGGTGGGCACGGAGTCGTCGCCCACACCCGCGCGTGCCTGACGCGATGGGGCGCGGCCCCGGAAATGAGACTTCAAGAGTACGACGCCCCAGAAGTGAGGCCTCAGGAGTGGGACCTCAGGAGTGGGACCTCAGAAGTGCGACTTGAGCGTGCGCAGGACCCAGCCGAGGTGCTCGTCGGCCCATGCGAGGGTCTGCAGGCTCGAGTCGACGATCTGCGGTGGGAACCGCACGAGGGTGTCGCGCAGCACGAGGCGTCCGAAGTCGACCTGGACGGGGCCGGTTCGCACCTCGCCGTTGGGGTGCCGGAAGGTCACCCCGGCACGGTCCATGATCGCGATCATCTCCTGCGCGATGACGCCGTACGCCACCGTGGTCGGGTGCACGCCGTCCAACGAGAACAGTCCGCCCTGGTCCCTGCCGCCATGGCCGTCCCCGCTGATGAACCGCGAGTCGATCGGCGGCTGCAGGGCCTGGAGGGCCGGCGGCAGCGGGTAGGGCGTCCACCACGGCGGCCTTGCGTTGACGTCGTTGATGTAGCGGCGCGCGGCCAGGCGGTCGAGGATCCCCGCGATGTCGAGCAGGTACCAGTCCCGGGCCGTCCCGTCGCCACCACCACCGCGCTCCGTACGGATCACCTCGGTGATGTCCTCGTTGAAGAGGTCGATCGCGTAGTCGACGGCGCGTGCCTCGTCACCGGTGATGTGGAGGTCACGGCTGGCGTTGAAGGCCGCGTCGGTGACCCACGGACGTCCGTAGTAGGGGAAGTAGCGCGAACCCGTGGCGATCTTCCCGCCGATGCCACGCGCGATCGGGGCGATGGTCACGTGGGGCACCGTGCACCAGATCACGTGCCGGGCCTTGATCTTGCGGACCTCGTCGACCACCAGCGCGAGCTCGGAGCGGAAGTGCTCCGGACGCCAGATCGTGTACTGCCCCTTGTCCGCGAGCGAGTCGTAGCCCGGCCCGCTCCAGTGCACCGTGAGGTCGGTGACGGTCCGCAGGGCGTTGTTGGCGCCGAGGAAGACGACGAGGGTCTCGATGCCCTGGTCGGTGTCGTCGTCCTTGTCCTCGCCGAGCCGGGCGGCCGCGTCGAACAGCGTCAGGTCCCGATCGCCCGGTCCGCGAGGGTAGACCCGCAGCGCAGCGCGTTCGCTGTTGTTCTCCACGAGCTGCTGCACGAGGTCGTCCTTCGGCACGACGATCTGCGCCTCGAGCTGGTCGGCCGTCCAGTCGAGGGCGTCGCGCAGGTCCCAGCCGTACACCGCCAGGGCGTGGTTGATCGCGCCGACCGTCGGGTAGACGCTCCCGGGGCCCCGCTCCCAGTAGTCCTCCACGTCGTCCATGAACTGCCGCGCGCGGAACAGCGCCAGCGGGAGCTCCCAGAGGCTGATGTCCGAACCCACCCGTGACTCCAGGTCCCGCAGCAGCAGCTCGAGGTTGATGGGCAGGCCGCCCAGCCCGGCGTACCGGGGAAAGCGGAACGCGTCCAGCCACCCCAGCTCGTAGGCGATGATGGCGCCGTACGACAGGTCGGTGTTGAAGACCGCCCCGCTCTGGAAACCATGGGTGAGCGAGTCACCGACCACCACGAGGCGGTTGCGCGGTTCCCCTCGCCAGGTGGGCGGGGGCAGCGCCACGCCCACGGTCGGGTCGAAGCAGGGCTCCCGCGGACCGGCGGACTTCGACGCCTTGTCCTTCACCTCGTCCGGGGCGTCATCGGGCACCGTCTCCTTGTCACTCACGACACGACTCGTCATCTGATCCTCCTGCGCGCCACGGTGAGCTTCCCGGCGGTCTTCGGGCCGTACTCGCCGTCGGGTTTGAGCCCACCTGCCCTCGCCTGGAACGTCTTGACCGCCCCGGTGGTCATCGGCCCGAAGTCGCCGTCGACCTCGAGCCGGGACCGCTGCACCTTGTTGAGGCAGCGCTGCAACTGCCTGACGAGCACCCCACCGGACCCGCGCTTGAGCACCGGCAGACCGGGTGGCGCCCCGTCACCACCTGTCGCCACCGCGCGTGCGGCGACCGCCCCCGCCGACCGCTGGCCGGGCACCACGCTGGCCCGGCGCGAGGTGCCGGCCCTGCACCAGCGACTGGCTGGAGCCCGCATACTCCGGTCTCCCGTAGCCGACGATCGTCGAGGCGTATCTCGCACGCCGCCGGCAGGCGTCGGAGGTGTTGCCCTCGATCGTGTAGACGACACCGTCGCGGACCCCGGTCACCAGGCCGATGTGGTCGATGGCCCCGATCCGGTTCGTCTCGTCCCAGTCGAAGAAGACGATGTCGCCGCGGCGGATGCCGGCGATGTCGACGTGCCACTGCCCCTCGGTGCGGAACCGCTCCGCATGCCAGACGGTGAAGGCGTAGTCGTGCCCGAAGCACACGGCCACACCGTTGCCCGAGCTCATCGCCCAGTACGTGATGCTCTGGTTGCACCATGGCGCCGTCGCGAACACGGGCCCGTTGCGCTGGGAGTACCACCGCGTGATCGTGTTGGGCCGCCCGGTCAGCCCGAGCGACTGCTCCGCCGCGCGGACCATCTCCTCAGCACCGGCCATCACGAGCTCCTGTCCCCTCCGGCCGCCCCGCCCGCGTCGGGCTGGTCGGTCGCCGGAGCGGCAGGGCCAGCGGGGTCGGCAGGGGCGGCAGCCGGACCTGCGGGTTCGCCGGTGGCCGGCGCCGGGCCGCCAGTCGTCGGAGCGCCGTAGATCCCACTCGCGTTCGCCGGCCCGAACTCCTTCTCCAGGAGCTCTGCCTCCTCGGCCTCGCTCTGGTCCGTCCGCGCGTTTTCGGTCTCACGCAGCTGGTCGAACTGGTCCTGCTGCGTCGCCCCGTCGGGCTCGTTGACCGGCCGGTCCTTCTCCGCTGCCCGCACCATGCCGGGCGACGCCGTCGCGGTGCTCGTCTCCTCCGGCGCATCGAGGCCCGCACCGCTCGCCTCGGTCGCCTCGGTCGCCCCGGTCGTCGACGGCGGCGTTGCTGAGGCGTTGGAGAGATCCGTCGGCGCCGGGCCGGGCGGCACCACCCCCTTGGCGCCGGGCGGCGGGGTGACCAGCTCCCCGCCGGGCAGGCCCTCCAGCAGGTCCGAACCCCGCTTGTCCAACAGCCTGGACAAGGCCTGCTGGGAGAACCCGAACAGCAGCGCGTAGGCCAGGACCTGGCCCTGGTTGTCCAGGTTGGACAGTCCCGGGGCGAAGCCACCCTTGATGGCGACGAGACCGAGGATCGCCGTGAGGGCACCCAGGGGGACCTTGAGGACGGCCAACGCGACAGGCACGTCATACGGGGTGGACGTGCCCTTGAGGTTGCGGATCGACAGCGTGGCGGCGAAAGCGCCCCCCAGGCCACCCATGCCGGTCACGACCACCACGTCCGGCCACGTGGGCGTGGCCCCCTTCGTCATCTGCGACGGACAGCTCACCAGCTCGAGGGTGCTGTCGAAGCACAGCGGTATCCAGCTCGGGTGGGTCACCACGAAGCCGATCGTGATGCCGACGCAGACGATCAGGAACGCGGCGGCCAGGAGGACGATGTTGCGAAAGCTGCGCAGCTGACCGTGCTCGAGGTCCAGCCTCTCGTAGCTGTCGCCGACCAGCCGGCGCATCCGCGGCCGCAACCGCAACCGCGGCAGGACCGCCAGCTCCGCGACGCTGGCCAGGCGCGGGTCGTCCCGGTGCAGGGTGGAGTTGGCGCGGGCGACGACCATCGGGATCTCCGCGCGCAGCTCGGCGTCCGTGTAGAGGTCGAACATGGCACTGCGTGCCGAGTGCATGTTGCGGTACGCCGCCTCGACCAGGGTGCCGCGCCACCAGTTGGCGAGGCGGCCCGGGATGGGGTCGTCACGGAAGGCTGCCGCACGGGCCTTGTCGATGAAGCCGTCGATCCCGACCGCGATCATCTCCTGGGGCTCGGTCAGGTCCCCCCGCGCACGCGCCGCATCCACCCGCATCTGGAGGCGGTCCGTCTCGACCGCCACCTGCTGCACCCAGATCCGCCGCCGCGGCGCTGTGGACTCCGCACCATGCGCTGCACCCACGGGCCCCACCCCCGACACTCCTCCGGCGCGCCGCGCCCTGTGCCGCCCAGCGTGCCGGGGAGGCGTCACCCGAGCGTCACACGGGAGTCACGGCCGTCCCGTCGGGTCGCCCTGCGCTCACCCGGCAACGACGCAGCTGGGCCGTCATGAGGTCGGAGGGGCGGGCGCGCAGCTCACGCCCCAGCAGGTCGGCGTACCGCTCGTACTGTCGCACCGCCTCCGCGATGTTGCCCTGCTGGAGGTGCACGGCGAGCAGCAGCCGCTGCCCGCTCTCCCGCAAGGGGTCCGTCTCCACCAAGCCGAGGGCGACCTGCAGCGCTTCTCCGGTGCGGCCCTGCTCGAGGAGCGCGAGGCCGATGACGTCGAGCGAGTACAGGCGCAGCTGTCGGAACCGCTCGCGCTCGTCCACCACCCAGTCGTCGTACCAACAGCTCAGCAGGTCCTGTCCCAGGCATCGCAACGCCTCGTCCGCGTCCAGGAGCTCGGGGGGCGGCGTGCCCGTCGCGAGGATGGCCCGGGTCTCGCGCAGCAGCCGGTGGAGGTCGACCTCGACGTGCTCGGCGAGGGACAGGCCGCTCCCGCTCGTGCTGACCAACGGTCGCCCCCGCGTCGCAGGCATCCGCCAGAGGGCGCTGCGCAGGCTGGCCGCCGCGTGGTGCTCGTCGGCCTGGGGCCAGAGGGTGGCGCCCACCTGGGCTCGCGGCACCCGGGTGCCGGCGAGGGCGAGCAGGCCGAGCAGGCGTTGGGAGGTGGCCGGCACCCCGACCGCTACGTCGTCGTACCTGAGCTCGAAGTCGCGGACCAGGGTCAGCGCGGCACCAGCCTGCGGGGGCGCATCCACGATGGCGTTCATCGCCGGTCCTCACTTCCTCCGGCCGAGAAGAAGGCGCGTGAACTGTGGCTCCGGAGCGGAGCCGCGTGCAGCCGAGGCGCACCTACGCACGGGAGCCCTGCCACCCGAAACGCGTCGGTCTGCGTTCCGAACCATCGTAAACGCAGGCTGCACAGGCGAAATACAGCAGATGACGCAGGTGACCTCAGCTGCCGAGGGTTGCACGTGCAGCGGCGATCGCGGCGAACTCCTCGATGCCCAGCTGCTCACCACGCGTCCGGGGGTCGATCCCCGCAGCTCGCAGGCACTCCTCCGCGCGCGGGGCCGAACCCGCCCAGCCGCTCAGCGCCGCCCGCAGCGTCTTGCGCCGCTGGGCGAACGCGGCGTCGATGCAGGTGAACGTGTCGCGCCGGGTGGCGTCCGTCGCCGGGGCGGATCGTCGTTCGAGCAGCACCAGGCCCGACTCCACGTTGGGGACGGGCCAGAACACGCTGCGGGGCACCGTCCCGGCGAGCCGCACCGCGGCATACCAGGCTGCTTTGACGCTCGGGACACCGTAGGCCTTCGACCCCGGCGTCGCGGCCAGGCGCTCGGCGACCTCGAGCTGCACCATGACGAGCACCCGCTCTAGCGTCGGGAACGCCTCGAGGAAGTTCAGCACCACGGGCACCGACACGTTGTAGGGCAGGTTGGCGACCAGCGCCGTCGGCTGCGGGTCGGGCAGCTCGCGCACCTGCATCGCGTCCGCGTGGACGAGGGTGAGCCGGTCGGCGTATGCCGGTGCGAGCCGGCTCACGGTGCCCGGCAGCGCCTGCGCGAGGGTCGGGTCCACCTCGACGGCCGTCACGTGGCCGACCTCGGGCAGCAGGGCCAGGGTGAGCGAGCCGAGCCCGGGGCCGACCTCGACCACGACGTCGTCCTGCCCCACCCCGGCGATGCGCACGATGCGCTTGACCGTGTTGGCGTCGACGACGAAGTTCTGGCCCCACTGCTTGGTCGGCCGCATCCCGAGGCCGGCGGCGATCTCGCGGATCTGGGAGGCCCCGAGGAAACCGCTGGTCTGCTCCGCCATGCGGAGAACTCTAGGGGAGGCCGTTCCCGCCCCGGGACACGACAGCGCCCCCGACCGGGAGGGTCGGGGGCGCTGGTCGTGCAGCGAGGCGTCAGACGACGCCGAGGCGGATCAGGCTGCGTGCGCGCACTGCCACGGGCCGAGGCCGGCCTTGGCGTAGTAGCGGTTCGCCACCGTGATCTGCTCCGCGCGGGAGGCCAGGTCGGCACGTGGCGCGAAGTCGCCGCCACCGTTGGCGTTCCAGGACGGGATGTCGAACTGCAGTCCGCCGTAGTAACCGTTGCCGGAGTTGATCGACCAGTTGCCGGTCGACTCGCACTGGGCGATGCGGTCCCACATCGCGGCGTTCGACAGGTTGATCCCGGCGCCCGAGGTGCGGCCGGCGCTCGGCGCCGGTGCGGCCGCAGGCTGGGGCTTCGGCGCGGGCCGTGCCTTGGTGCCGATGGCGAGGACACGGGCGACCGGGCGCTGGCTCAGGACGGTGGAGAGCTTCTTCTTGCTCTCGACCTTGCCGTCGACCGTGGTGATGGTCCAGGTGGTGACCCTGGCACCGTCGGATCCCGCGGTGACGACCTTGCTCTGACCCTTGTACAGGGCCGAGTCGTTCGTGCGGGTGACCGGCGCGGCGATGGCCTCGGTGGACTTCGCCTGCTTGGCCGAGACGCGCAGGACGGCGATCTTCAGGCCCTTGGTCACCGGACGTGCGAGGCCGGGGGCCACGCGGTCGTTGCCGTCCATGGAGACGCCGAGCTCCTTGAGCGCCGCGCCGACAGTGGTGCCGGTCGTGGTCTCGGTGAGGTTCTTGCCGTCCACGCGGACGACGACGTCCTTCGGCGTGGTCACGGACAGCGCCAGCCCCTGACGACCAAGGGTCATCGAGCGTGACGTGGACAGCTTGGCGGAGTCGGCGCGGATGCCGAGCTCCTGCAGGGCCCCGTCGACCGTGGTCGCGGTGGTCCAGTAGTCACGCGTGGCGCCATCGACGGTCACGGTGAGCTTGCGTCCGTAGCGGACGACGATCTTCTGCCCGTCGGCCACCTGGGCGCCGGGGGCCGGCACGACGACGTCGTGCTGGTTGACGGTGATGCCCTGCTTCTTGAGGACGTCACCCACCGTTCCGCCGAAGGCGTGGACGGAGGAGGTCTTGCCGTCGACCGAGAGGGTGACGGACTTGTCGAGGTGCGAGACGCCAACGGCTCCGGCGACGAGGGACGTCACCACCGCGGCTTGGGCGATACGCCGAACGGGACGGGTGATCACAATGCTCCAGTGGTCGATCTCCCCGGGCATCGGTGGGGCGTCGCGTCCTGCCGGGGGTTCGTCCGGCAAAGAAAAGAGGGGCGCCCGGGTCCGCCAGAACTCGACGGATTGAGCACCCCTGCTCGCGTCACCCGAGGGTCCGACCCCGGCCAACAGTCATCAACCATGACCGCCGATCCCGCAAAGGTCAACTTTTGATAACGGAACCTTCATGTCTTGGCCAAGGACAAGCGGGACAGCCGCCACAGGAGTAACGGCGGTGCCAGAGGCGCCGAAACCGGGTCACCAGGGCCCGTAGACCGTCTCCGAGGTGTCGCTGAGAGCCTGGCAGAGGGTCGGGACCGCGACCCCCAGGACCCCCGCCATCGCCCGGACCGTGTGGGGCACGAGGTATGGCGCGTTGGTCGCCCCGCGCCACGGCGCCGGGGTGAGGTAGGGGGCGTCCGTCTCGACGAGGAGGCGGTCCAGTGGGGTGACCGCGAGCGCGTCGCGCAGCCCCTTGGCGTTCTTGAAGGTGACGGTGCCCGCGAAGGACAGGAAGTAGCCCCGCTCGGCACACTCGCGGGCCATCCCCATGTCACCGGAGAAGCAGTGCAGGACGGTCTTCTCCGGCGCGCCCTCCTCCTCGAGGATCCGCAGCACGTCGTCGTGGGCGTCACGGTCGTGGATCTGCAGCGCCTTGCCCGTCCGCTTGGCCAGGTCGATGTGCCAGCGGAACGAATCCTTTTGCACCCCAACACCTTCGGGCCCGGTGCGGTAGTAGTCGAGTCCGGTCTCACCAATCACCCGGACCCGGGGGTGGGCCGCCAGCCGCTCGATCTCGTCGTAGGCCGACTGCAGCTCCCCCGTCTCGGCCAGCCGGGGCGCCTCGTTGGGGTGCAGTGCCACGCCCCCGAGCATCGCCGGGTGCTGGTCGATGACCTCGACGGTGAACCGGGCTCCCGGGAGGTCGCAGCCGATCTGGACCATCCGGTCGACGCCCACCCCTGCCGCCTGTGCGACGGCCGCCGCGACGTCCGGGGCGGCCTCGCCGTCACGGGCGATGTCGAGGTGGGTGTGGTTGTCGACGACCGAGATGGGCAGGGGGTCGGGCGCGGTCGGCACCCTCCCGTGACCGGAACGGGCCGGCGGGTCAGCCTTCGCCATCGGCTCCGTCTTCGCCGTCGCCCTCGAGCCGCTTCAGCTCGTCCGCGACCACCGACTCGTCGAGCTTGGTGAACACCGGTGTGGGCTTCGCCACACCAGCGCCGACGACCACGGGACGGGACTCCCAGCGAGGCGTCGAGGTGTACTCGCCCGTGACGACCGGGTAGCTGCGCCCCTCGTCGCCCACGTCGAGTCCCGGCACGTCCTTCACGACCGGCATGGGCATGAACTCACCCTCGCCCCCGATCGCCAGGTGCACGGCGTTGGAGGAGTGCGGCAGGAACGGACTCATGATCGTGTTGAGGTCGCTCACGCACTGCAGGAGCGTGTGCAGCACGGTCGCGAGGCGGACCCGCTGGTCCTCACCCTTGAGCTTGAACGGCTCCGTGTCGGTGACGTACTTGTTCACCTCGCCCACCGTGCGCATCGACTCGGACACCGCCGCCTTGATCCGCTGGCGGGCCAGCAGGTCCCCCACCGTGTCGAAGGACGCGAGCACCTTGGCGCGGACGGCCTCGTCGACCGGCTCGAGCGGGCCGGGCTGCGGGATCTCCCCGAAGTTCTTGGCGACCATGGCTGCCGTGCGGTTGACGAGGTTGCCCCAGCCCGCGACGAGCTCGGAGTTGTTGCGCTGGACGAACTCGGCCCAGGTGAAGTTGGAGTCCTGGTTCTCCGGCCCGGCCGCACAGATGAAGTAGCGGATGGCGTCGGGACCGTAGCGCTCGAGCACGTCGCGGATGTGGATGACGTAGCCGCGCGAGGTCGAGAACTGCTTGCCCTCCATCGTCAGGTACTCGCTCGAGACCACCTCGGTGGGCAGGTTCAGCTGCCCGAACGCCCCGGGCTCGCCACCCTTGTCGCCGCGCCCCGCATACGCGAGCAGCTCGGCCGGCCAGATCTGGGAGTGGAAGGTGATGTTGTCCTTGCCCATGAAGTAGTAGGACACGGCCTCCGGGTCGTTCCACCACTCACGCCAGCGCTCGGGCTCACCGAGGCGCCGCGCCCACTCGACCGAGGCCGACAGGTAGCCGATGACCGCGTCGAACCAGACATAGAGCCGCTTGGCCGGCTGGTCACTCCAGCCCTCCAGGGGCACAGGGATGCCCCAGTCGATGTCGCGCGTCATCGCCCGCGGGCGGATGTCGTCGAGGATGTTGAGGCTGAACTTGATGACGTTCGGACGCCACGTGCCGCTCGCCTCCCGCCCCTCGAGCCACTCGCGCAGCGCGTCGGCGAGCGCCGGCAGGTCGAGGAAGAAGTGCTGGGTCTCGATGAACTCCGGGGTCTCCCCGTTGATCTTCGACCTCGGGTTGATCAGGTCCGTCGGCTCGAGCTGGTTGCCGCAGTTGTCGCACTGGTCGCCGCGGGCCTCGGGGTAGGAGCAGATCGGGCAGGTGCCCTCGATGTAACGGTCGGGCAGGGTGCGCCCCGTCGAGGGGGAGATCGCCCCCCGCGTCGTCTGCTCGACCATGTAGCCGTTCTTCCAGACCTGCGTGAACAGCTCCTGGGCGACGGAGTAGTGGTTGGCCGTGGTCGTGCGCGTGTAGAGGTCGTAGGAGCAGCCGAGGTCGGCGAGCTCGGTGGCGATGATCGCGTGGTTGCGGTCCACCAGCTCGCGAGCGGTCACACCCTCCTGGTCGGCGAGGACGAGGATCGGGGTGCCGTGCTCGTCGGAGCCACTGACCATGAGCACGTCGTTCCCGGCCATCCGCATGTAGCGGCTGAACACGTCGGAGGGCACGGCGAACCCGGCGACGTGGCCCAGGTGGCGGGGCCCGTTCGCGTACGGCCACGCGACGGCGGACAGGACCTTCATGCGGCGACCACCCGGGACACCGGGAGCTGGAGCGCTGCCGGGAGGGCGCGGGAGCACGGGACGGCGGGTGCATGGCTCACACACCGAATCCTAGGGGGCACAGACTTTGCCGGTTATGCCTGACTTCGCCGTGGGTGACGTCCTACTGTGAGCGCGTGCGGCGGGGAGATGCCGCCTTTCCAGAGAGAAGAGTCATGGCCAACCGTCTGCCCAAGGCAGCTGCGATCGTTGCTGCCCTCATTGCCGTCCCACTGGGAGCGGGGGTCGCCGTCGCGGCGCCCGCCTCCGTGCACACCTCCGTGCCCACCTCCACGCCCGCCTCGCGGACCGCCGACTCCATGGCGCACGCCAAGGCGCTGGCGAAGCGCGCCCACGAGCACTCGTCCACCACGAAGTCCGCACCTTCGACGAAGTCCCGCGCCGAGGCACAGGCGAAGGCACAGGCGGCTGCCGCACGCACCGCCCGCCTGGCCGGCGCCAACCGCTACGAGACCTCAGTCGCGGTGTCCAAGGCGAGCTACGACGACAAGCAGCTGCTCGGCGGCACCCTGGTCGTCGCCTCCGGCACCCAGTTCCCCGACGCCGTCGCGGGCGGTCCCGCCGCGGGCGGCATCGGTGGCCCGCTGCTCCTCGTCCCGCCCACGGGCACCCTCCCGGCCGTCACCGTGGCCGAGATCAAGCGCCTCGGCGTCGACGAGGTCTTCATCATGGGCAGCGAGGGCGCAGTCAGCGCCGGGATCAAGGACCAGCTCGACAAGCTCGTCTCCTACACGGACCGCGTCTACGGGGCCAACCGCTACGAGACGGCGGCGTTCGCATCTGGCTTCTCCTACACCTACGACCCCAACAACCCCGACGCCGACCCGACCCCGCCGCCGGTGGTCTACATCGCCAGCGGCACGACGTTCGCCGACTCCCTCGCGGGCAGCGCGGCAGGCACCATCGCCGGAGCCCCCCTGATGCTGACGGGGGCGACCAAGCTCCCCGACGTGACGGCGTTCGCGCTCGAGGACATCAAGCCGAAGGAGGTGCGCATCCTGGGCAGCACCGCCGTGGTCTCGGCGGACGTCCAGAAGGCGGTCGCCAAGGCCGCACCCAATGCCCTGATCACGCGCCTGGGCGGTGCGGACCGCTACGCGACCGCCGCAGCGGTGGTCAAGAACCTCAAGCTGCCCACCGGTGGCGTGGTCATGCTGGCCAACGGGCTCAACTTCCCCGACGCGCTGTCGGCCTCGACGTCCTCAGCGGTGGTCGGCGCACCGCTGCTGCTCGTCAAGCAGGACTGCTCGCCCGCAGCGACCACCACCGCGGTGAACGCCCTGGCCCCGACCCTCGTCCGGGCGATCGGCAGCGCAGCGGTCGTGTCCGACCGGGCCCTGGCCCGCAAGGCCTGCTGAGACGGGCTCACCGCACCAGGCACTGGGGCCCGGCAGCCGTCACGGCTACCGGGCCCTCGCCGTCCACCGCCTACCAGCACCGACCACGGAGGTCTCCGATGATCGCAGCGCTCACCGGCATGGGGCTGTCCGCCGCGGCCGGCCTCAACGCCTACATCCCGTTCCTGCTCGTGGCGCTCATCGCCAAGTACAGCGACGTCATCACGCTCCCCCAGTCCTACGCCTGGATCGAGTCCTGGTGGGCCATCGGCATCGGCGTCCTGCTGCTGCTCACCGAGGTGGTCCTCGACAAGGTGCCTGCGGTCGACACCGTCAACGACGCGGTGCAGACCTTCATCCGGCCGAGCATGGGAGGGCTCGTCTTCGCCGCCACCTCGGCGGCCGGCGAGGTGGACCGGTCGAGCTGGATGACCAGCCACCCGTGGGTGGGGGTCGCGCTCGGGGTCGTCGTCTCCGGTCTCGTGCACACGGGCAAGACCGCGGCCCGGCCCGTGATCAACGCCGGCACCCTCGGCTTCGGCGCACCCGTCGCCTCGACGGTCGAGGACGGGGTCGCGGTAGGCCTGAGCCTCGTCGCGCTGTTCCTGCCCGTGCTCGTCGTCGTCCTCCTCCTCGCCCTGGCCGCCCTCCTCGTGTGGCTCTGGCGCGCGGCGCGGCGTCGACGTCGTCGGCGCGACCGCCGCGCCGCCCTGGTGTGAGGCGCGGGTCGGTCGTGCCGTCCCTGGGGTCCGCCGACAGACTGGGCACATGACCGTCGCCGCTGTCCCCCGCTCGCGCCGCTCGCTGGTCACCGAGACGGTGCTGGTCCTGGGGGTGAGCCTGGGCGCGTCGGCGGTCTGGTCCCTGCTGGCGATCATCAACAAGCTCACCCAGCAGCGCGCGCTCAACCAGCAGACCACGGCGATGAACTCCTCGGTGACCCCGGACCGGCCGTGGCTCGACCTGGCCTACCAGCTCGTCGGCTTCGTCATCGCGCTCGTCCCGGTGGCCCTGGCCATCCACCTGCTGCGCCGCGACCGCCCCGACGCCACGCACGCCATCGGCGCCGACCTGCGCCAGCCCGCCCGGGACTTCGGGCTCGGCCTGCTCCTCGCCGCCGCCGTGGGGCTGCCCGGGCTGGCGCTGTATGCCGCCGCCAAGGCCCTCGGCCTCAACACCACCATTGCCGCCGCGAACCTCTCCGACCACTGGTGGACCGTGCCCGTGCTGGTCCTCGCAGCCGTCCAGAACGCCGTGCTCGAAGAGGTCATCATGATCGGCTACCTCTTCACGCGGTGGCGCCAGGCCGGTTGGTCGACTCCCGCGATCATCGTCACCTCGGCCCTGATCCGTGGCTCGTACCACCTCTACCAGGGCTTCGGAGGGTTCGCCGGCAACCTCGCCATGGGGTTGTTCTTCGGCTGGGTCTACACGCGCACCAAGCGGGTCGCCCCCCTCGTGGTCGCGCACACGGTCCTCGACATCGTCGCCTTCGTCGGCTACGCCCTCCTCAAGGACCACCTGTCCTGGTTGACCTGAGGCGGGAGCGCGAGCCACACCGCCGGGTCAGCGCTCGGCGAGGTACCCGTCATACAACGACTTCTTCGACAACCCCGTGGTCACCGCGACGTCGGCACACACGTCCTTGAGCCGCTCCCCTGCCGCGACCCGCTCCCGTATGGCGGGCAGCGCCTCCTCGACGGACGTCACCCGCGGGGTCGCGCCCGCGACGACGACGGTGATCTCCCCGCGCACTCCTGCCGCGGCCCATTCGGCGAGCTCGCCGACCCCTCCGCGTCGGACCTCCTCGTAGGTCTTGGTCAGCTCGCGGCACACCGCCGCCCGCCGGTCGGGACCCCAGGCCTCGGCCATGGCGCGCAGGCTCACCTCGATGCGGTGAGGGGCCTCGAAGAACACCATCGTGCGGCGCTCGTCGGCGAGCGCCGCAAGGGTCCGCGCCCGCTCGCCCCCCTTGCGCGGCAGGAACCCCTCGAAGCAGAAGCGGTCGACCGGCAGACCCGAGACCGCGAGCGCCATGAGCACCGCGCTCGGACCGGGGACGCAGGTCACCCGGATGCCCGGCGGCCACGGCTGCGTCGACGAGGCGGTACCCGGGGTCCGACACGGACGGCATACCGGCGTCGGTGACGACCACCACCCGCTCGCCCGCGCGGAGCCGCTCGACGAGCTCGGGGGTGCGGGCCGCCTCGTTGTGCTCGTGGTAGCTGAGGACCGAGCCCGCGGGCGACACCCCCAGGTCGGCGCACAGCCGTCGCAGCCGGCGGGTGTCCTCGGCGGCCACCACGTCGGCGCCGAGGATCTCCTGGGCCAGCCGCGGGGCCGCGTCGCTGGGGTCGCCGATGGGGGTCGCCGCGAGGACGAGGACTCCTGCCTTCGGCTGTGCTGTCACAGGTGTCATCTTGTCAGGCTCTGTGTGCATACGATGGCGCGCATGACCCGGACCGACGAGCTGCGATCACGGCTGCTCGGGTTCCGGCCCACCGACACGTTGTGGGGCTGGCTGGGTCCGCTCTTCTTCGCCGTCGTCGGCGGGATCATGCGCTTCTGGTCCCTCGACCGACCGCACCAGCTGGTCTTCGACGAGACCTACTACGTCAAGCAGGGCGTCTCGATGCTCCAGTACGGCGTGGAGATGCGGGTGCCCGGCACGATCAAGAAACCGGACGAGCTGTTCACCCGCGGCACCCCCGACGTGTTCGGCACCGAGGGCGACCTCGTCGTCCACCCCCCGGTCGGCAAGTGGATCATCGCCGTCGGCGAGCACCTGTTCGGCCAGACCTCGTCGTGGGGCTGGCGCTTCTCGGTGTGCGTCCTCGGCACCGTGTCCATCCTCATGATCGGTCGCGCCGCCCGACGGCTGTTCGGCTCCTCGCTGCTCGGCACGATCGCGGCGTTCCTCGTGGCCTTCGAGGGCCACCACTTCGTCCAGTCCCGCACGGGGCTGCTCGACCTCATCGTCATGTTCTGGGCGCTGGCCGCGTTCTGCGCCCTGCTCATCGACCGCGACCGGTCCCGGGCGATCCTCGCCGAGAAGGTCGCCGCCCTGACACCGCGCCAGCTGGCGACCGGCCTGGGCCCCTGGCTCGGCTGGCGCCCGTGGCGGTGGGTGGCGGCCGTCTGCCTGGGCCTGTGCACCGGCACCAAGTGGTCGGGGCTGTTCTTCCTCGTGGCGTTCGGCTTGATGACGGTCTTCTGGGACCTCGGGGCGCGGCGCGCGGTCGGCATCCGGCACTGGTTCTCGGCGATGGTGGTCAAGGACGGCCTCTGGGCCGCCGGGGTCATGGTCGGCCTGACGCTCGTCACCTACCTGGTCTCGTGGGTCGGCTGGTTCCGTTCCCCCCTCGGCTACGACCGCACCTGGGGTGCGGTGCACCCGTCGAAGGACACCCCCTGGGTCCCTGACGCGGTCCGCTCCTTGTGGCACTACCACCAGGAGATCTACATCTTCCACGTCAACCTCCACGACAACCATCCGTACCGCACCAACCCCTGGTCCTGGGTCATCCAGGGACGTCCGACGTCGTTCTTCTACGAGGGACCCAAGCAAGGGCAGGACGGGTGCACGGTCGCCCAGTGCTCCAAGGCGATCACGTCGATCGGCACCGTCTCGATCTGGTGGCTCGGCGCGGCAGCGATCTTCGTCCTGGCCTTCTACTGGCTGTTCCGCCGTGACTGGCGTGCCGGCGGCATCCTCGCCGGCCTGGCCGGTGGCTACCTGCCGTGGTTCAGCCTCGAGGAGCGCACCATCTACTCCTTCTACACGGTCGCCTTCGAGCCGTGGATCATCTTCGCGGTCGTCTTCGTGCTGGGGCTGTGCCTCGGCAGACGGACCGACTCTCGCCTCAGGCGCGAGATCGGCCTCTACGCCGTCGGCGCCTACTGCCTCCTGACGCTCGCGCTGTTCGCCTTCTTCTGGCCGATCTACACCGCCCAGGTCATCCCCCAGGACCAGTGGTCCCTGCGGATGTGGTTCCCGAGCTGGGTCTGACCCGCCAGGCTGAGCCGTGACCCGATGGCTGAGCCCTCTCGCCCTCTCGCCCTCGCACCCTCTGCCGGTTCGAGGTATTCGGCTACCGGGATGCGGTGGCCGAATACCTCGAACCGGTCGAGAGCAGAGCGGGTCAGCGGGCCAGGAGCACCTCGGTCAGCGCCCCGAGCAGGGCCGGTCGACACCTCGAGGGCCTGTAGTGCGGCCAGGGCGTCACCGGCGGTCGGGCTGGTGCGGATCACCTCGTACGCCGCGCCCTTGAGCTCGAAGCCCATCTGCGCGCGGTCGAGGATCGCGAAGACCGCCGCCACCGGGTCAGGGTCGACGTCGCACGACCACGACCGTGTCGTAGCGAACGGTCGGCCGGCAGCGTCGCGGCGTCGCCCGTCGACGTCGTGCACGGTCACCTCGCCGGTCGCGTCGTCATACGTGATCCGCGTGCGGGCCCACCGCTCGTCGTCGCGGTCCTCGACGAGGGTGAACTCGCCGTCGGCGCCGGCGTACGACGCGCACCTCGACCGGCTCGAGGGCGGTCGGTGCCGCTGCCGAGGTGCGTCCGCCGGGCACCAGCGGCAACGATCGTCGCCGGCGCGGGCGAGCACCGGGATCGAGTCGAGGTCGCGGTGCAGGTGCAGCGTCGCGATCGCCGCGGTAGCGTCAGCGCCGGTGAACACGTCGATCCACTCGCCCGGCGGCAACCAGGCCGTGACCCGCGCCGAGGCCGGTGGCCGCGGTCGGCGGGCGACGGTGATCGGCGCGACGAGCAGGTTCGTGCCGAACATGAACTGGTTGCGGGACGTCGTAGGCCTCCGGCTCGTCGCGGGTGCTCGTAGTACATCGGGCTGCGACCAGCGGCGCGCCGTCCTCGTGTGCGCGGCGGTTCATCGTGTGAGAGGTAGGGCAGCAGCTGGTGGCGCAGCCGCAGGAACTGCTTCATGACCCGCTCGGCGCGCGGCGCCGAAGCGCCACGGCTCCTTGGTGTTGAACGGGCTGAACGACGAGTGCAGCCGCAGGATCGGCGAGAAGACCCCGAGCTGCACCCACCGGGTCGCGAGCTCGTCGTCCTTGTAGCCCGAAGAAGTGGCCGCCGATGTCGTGGCTCCACCAGCCGTAGCCGACGTTGGACGCGGTCGCGGTGAAGTAGGGCTGGAAGTCCAGCGACGCCCACGTGATCACGGTGTCGCCGGAGAAGCCGATCGGGTAGCGGTGACTGCCGACCCCGGCGTAGCGCGAGAACGTCAGCGGCCGGCGGCCGTCGCGGCCGGAGTCGAGGTAGTGGAAGTGGTTGAGCAGCCACAGCGGGTCGAGGCCCGGGATGCGGGTGACGCCGCCCTGCTGCCAGTCCAGCCACCAGAAGTCGACGCCCTCGTCCTCGAGCGGGTGGTGCAGCTCCTCGAAGTAGGCCTCGAGGAACGTCGCGGGTCGGTCGGGTCGAAGCGACCGGCAGCTCCGGGTCGGGGTCGATGCCCATGCCGCTCGGCGATCGCCGGCGTAGCGCTCCTCGTGCGCGTGCACGCCCTCGGCCGGGTGCACGTTGAGCGACACGGCCGAGCCCGCGCTCGTGCAGCTCGGCGAGGAACGCCGGCGGGTCGGGGAACAGGTCGCGGTTCCAGGTGTAGCCGGTCCAGCCCGCTGCCGTACTTCGGGTCGATGTCGACGAGGTGCCAGTCCATGTCGAGCACCGCGACCGACAGCGGGACGCTCGTCGGCGGCGAAGCGGTCCATCAGCGTCGAGGTACTCGTCGGCGCTGTAGGGGTGGTAGCGGCTCCACCAGTTGCCGAGCGCGAAGCGCGGCAGCAGCGGCGTGCGGGCCGGTCAGCCGGTAGAGCGCGCGCGAGCGCGGCGCGGTGGTCGCGGCCGTAGGCGAACACGTAGAGGTCGAGTGTCGCCCGGGTTCGCGCGGCGCGATCCAGCCGTCGTCGGTGAGCAGGACGGTGCGCGAGTCGTCGACCACCGCGACGCCGTCGGGCGACAGCACGCCGGGCTCGAGCGGGCATCGCCCCGTCGACGTCGTCGAGGGTGCGGGCGGTGCCGCCGAGGTTCGGGAGTCGGCTGGCCGTAGCGCCACACCGCCGCCCTGCGAGTGGACGCCGCCCTTGGCCTGCACGGACAGGCCCTCGGGTGCGGAACGGGCCGCTTGTCGTAGACCAGGTGCAGCCGCTCGGTGTGGATCTCGAGCGCGCGTCGTCGGTCTCGGTCACCGTGAAGTCGCTCGGCGCGAACGCGCGGTTGACGCACGTCTGCGACGCGCGGTCCTCGAACGTCGCCCGACTCGCTGTACTCGAGCCGCACCAGGCCGGCGTCGAGCACGGTGATCCGGTAGTGCTCGCCCTGCACGACGTTCGCCGGGTCGGCGATCGGGTGGGTGTCGAGCCGGAAGTGCTCCTTCACGGTGCTCCTCGTCGGAGTGGACGACATGGACGAGCCCACTCTTGCGAGGCCCGCGTCGGCAGACAAGCCCGCGACACCCTGCGGACAGCCGTGATCCGTGATGGCGAGCGCTCAGACGGCACCCGCGTCGGCGGGCAGGGCTCGACCGCCGATGAGGTTGGCGACCAGGCAGACGACCCACACGCCCACCAACATGGCGATCCGCCCACGCCCGCGGGACAGCAGGACCGCGTCGACGTCCAGCCACCGACGCGGGAGGTGGTCCTACGGTTGCACGGTGCTGGCGACGGTCACGTCAGGGCTCTCTGTGCAGCGGCAGGTCCGGGATGACGACCGGCGCGGGAGGCGGCAGTGCCGCGTGCTCGGTGAGCAGCTGGGCCACGACCGCCATGATGTGCGCCGGGCTGAAGGGCTTGGTCACGTAGTGGTTCGCCCCGGCCAGCAGGCCCGCGTCGATCTCGAAGGGTGAGGTGCGAGAGCTGACCAGGATCACGGGAACGTGCACGAGGTGACGTTGCCGGCGGATCCACCAGCAGACCTCGATGCCGCTGAGTCCAGGCATCTGCACGTCCAGCAGGATCACGTTCGGCGTCAGCGTCTCCAGCAGCCGCACCGCCTCCCGCCCGTCCTCGGCCAGGACCGTCTGTGCGCCGGTCCGGCCCACCGCCAACGACAGCAGATCGCGGATGTCCGCGTCGTCGTCGGCGATCAGGGCGAGTGGCATGCGTCCAGACTCTCTCATCAGGTGCAGGGACGGGCTCGAAGAGTGCACCGGACGGCATCGTGCTCCACAACGCGCCCCCCTTTGTCCTCGATCGCGACGTTGGACACCCCGAAGAATTGTCACACAGGAGGCGCGTGAGCACCGAGGAGCAGATGGTGCGGTCAAGGTGTGGACGCGGCCGCGGCCAGCAGCTCCTCGAGCACCGCTCGGGTGTGCGGCTCCTGGAAGACCTCCCGGACCCATTCGTGTGCAGCCGCCCGGCTGGGCGATCGCGAGTTGGGACTCAGCCAGTCGGCCGACGCCGTCGCGGTGATGTGGCCGAGCTGGGCGATGAGCATGGTGAACTGACCACGGCGGGTGACCGTGCCGGGACCACCGGCGGCTTCGTATGCCTCGACGAGGGCTCGGGCCCGCCCGGGGTCGATCGCCCGAACTCGAAGAGCACCGCAGCGAGCTCCATGCTCGGGTCGGCGGCACCACTCTGCTCCCAGTCGATGACGCAGAGCCGACCGTCGGCAGTGGGCAGCACGTTGTCCGCCCAGAGGTCGCGGTGGCAGGTGCGCAGCACCGCAGGGGGTTCGATCCACCCCTCGAGGGCCACCAGCTCGTCGCGGAGGTGGGCGAGCTGCTCCGCGAAGGGCGCGCGGGCGGCCCTCAGGTCGGCGACCAGGGCGTCCCAGCGCTCGGCGCCGACCGGCTCGGTCGACCACGGGTCCGGGGGTCCCGCGGCCGGGCGGTCCAGCCGGTGGATCGCGGCCACCACCTCACCCACGAGGGCAGGGTCGACCAGGGGGTCGGGCGGCTGCAGGTCCACCCAGGCGTGGACCCGCACCGGTACGGCGCCATCCGTGCCGACGTCGGCGAACACGGCGCCCTCAGCCGTGCGACGAACCTCCGGGGTGGGCACCCCCGCTCGATGGGCCGCCTCCTGGAACTCCGTAGGAAGGGCCGCGGCCTCCTCGCTGACCGCTCCGAAAGCCACCTTCACCGCCCAGGACCCTTCGCTGGTGTCGAGCCGCCACACCTGTCCCTGCCGGCCCCTGGCCACCGGGCCGTCGGAGAGCCGCACCACGCGCCCGAGCTCGAAGCAACGAGCAACCACCTCGGCGTCCACGCCCCACTGGACCACATCCCGGCCGATCTTCTCAGGATGCCGTCCGTGGCACTGTCCGGCTAGTCGCTGTCGGACGGCTCCGGGTCGTGGTCACCGGCGATGGTCACGGTCCAGCCGGTGCCGCAGGCGAAGCACTTGAATCCGGGGTTGTCGCGCCGGATCGAGTTGTCCACCCCGCGGTTGGCGGCCCGCACGACGGTGGTCTTCTCACTGCCGCAGGACGGGCAGCGCACCAGGCCGTCGTCAGAGCCGGGGCGCGACCGGGCCCGGGAGACGTCGTCGCTCTCGGACTGTCGCGCACCCCACGACATGGACGAGTCGGCCTGGGGGCGGCTGCCCTGGCCCTGGCCCTGGCCCTGAGGAACGCTGGAACGGTTCGGCGTCACGGCTGCTCCGTCGACATGGTCAGGACGAGCGCGTGGAGCGCCTCGCGGAGGTCGGCGAGGTCCTCACCGCAGAGCCCCGTCTGGTGGACGACCTCGTGCTGCGCGCTCGAGGCCGCCGACTCGAGCTCCCGTCCCTGCGGAGTCAGCGACACGATGACCACCCGCCCGTCGCTACCGTCCACGTGGCGTTGGACCAGGCCCGCCTGCTCCAGCCGACGAAGCATCGGGCTCAGGGCGTGGGCGCCCAGCTGCAGACGGCCGGCGATCTCGCCGATGGCGCGGCCGTCCCCCTCCCAGAGCACGAGCATCACGAGGTACTGCGGGTAGGTCAGCCCGATGCGCTCGAGCAACGGGCGGTAGGCGCGAGTGACCTGGTTGGTCGCGGCATACAGCGCGAAGCACAGCTGGTCATCGAGGTGAAGATTGGTGGGGGTGCTCACGTGGTGCTCCTTCTGACAGCACCCGAATATAGATCACGCGCGATGTAAATGGCGCGTCGAGCAGCTGGGCAGGCCGGAGAGCGCCCGGCGTCCGGTCTTTGAGGAGATGCGGGTCAGCGCTGGGGGCCGAGGTCCGGGATCACGACCGCGGTCGGTGGCCGCAGGGTCGGCCGCGCGGTCGGGCGGCCGCTGCGGAGCTGGTTGACCACCGCCACGATCTGCGCCGGCGTGAAGGGCTTGGTGACGTACTGGTTGGCTCCGGCGAGCAGCCCTGCATCGATCTCGAACGGCGACGTCCGCGCGCTGACGAGGACCACCGGGACGCGGGCGAGGTGGCGCTGTCGGCGGATCCACCAGCAGACCTCGATGCCGCTCAGTCCCGGCATCTGCACGTCGAGCAGGATGATCTCGGGATGCAGGGTCGCCAGCACCTGCACCGCCTGGCGACCGTCCTCGGCCAGGACCGGCTCCAGGCCGAGGCTGCCCACGACCATGGACAGCACGTCTCGGATGTCGGCGTCGTCGTCGGCGATGAGGGCGATCGAGCGCCCTGTCGGGTCCATCACGACAGGCCCGGGACGGACGTGCGCCCACCATCGAGGGAGGTTGACGCGACCAGTGTCGACACGGTGCTCAGGCCTCCTCTGAAGGTGCGGACAGGAAGCACTTGAATGTACCTGCGTGGTGAAGTGCGCGAGTCCTCATTGGGGGAATCCCGCCCCACCCGCAACTCAGGAAACGCTCATCGCGCGCTGCTAACCTGCGGGCGCCGATCCAGACCGACAGGGCACCGTGTTGAGACGTTGGAACGCTTGGTCACTGCAACGCCGCGTGCTCGTCGTGTCC
>CAVOGI010000003.1:300000-438765 GCA_963695205.1 uncultured Actinomycetota bacterium
AAGATCGGCGCCAAGAAGAACGGCTCGCGCACGCTGGACCACGCCACCGTCAGGACCCTGCAGGCGTACCTGAACCGCCACTGACGCACACCCCGCGAACGACACGAAGTGGGCCCGACCGGATTTCCGGCGGGCCCACTTCGTCGTCTCCGCAGCGATGGGCGTCGCGGGTGCGCGGTGCCCGTGAGGGCGGAGCGCCACCGCGGGGCGGATGCGGGCGTGGCCGCCCTCAGCGGCGGCGGCGACGCCTCACCGTGTCGCCGGCGCTGGTCAGGGCGCGCGATACGCCCGAGGACCCTCGTCGTCGCTCCAGCGTCTCGCCGGCCTTGCCGAGCAACCAGCCCGCCACGGGCAGGGCGATGCTCGCCAGGAGCCACATCCTCAGGCGACGGGTGAACAGGACCCACATGGTGCGACTGCCTCTCGATAGGTGAGGCGTGACCGTTCCGTGGCCACGCCTGTGACGAGCCTAAGGTCGGCGCGACGACCCTGCTCGTCAGTGGGGTGTGCCGCCGGTCGAGGTGGTGGTCGGTAGCATCGTCGCCGTCCGCCGGCACCCGTCCGGCCGACGTGCCGGCGTGGCGCAATTGGCAGCGCACCTGTCTTGTAAACAGGGGGTTGAGGGTTCGAGTCCCTTCGCCGGCTCCAAAGCCCTAAACCTCGCTCCGAGAGTGGTCGGAGCGCACGCGGGTGGACCTAGACGGCGACGCCCCGCCTGAGAGCCTCGCGGTCCTCGGGGGTCGTACCACCCCAGACGCCATACGGCTCCTGCACGGCCATCGCGTGGTCGAAGCACTGCTGCAGCACGGGGCACGTCGCGCACATCGCCTTGGCGCGCTGCTCCCTGTTGAGGCGCTTGTTGCCGCGCTCGGCGTCGCCGGGGAAGAACTCTTCCGGATCGGTGCTGCGGCAGGCGCCCTCGATCTGCCACTCGTACGTGCTCAACAGAGGGCGGGGCAGTCGCTTGATGCTGGCCATGGGGCGCTCCTTGGGGGATGTGAACTTGTTCAGAACTTATTCAAAAGTGATTCACAAAGCAAGTCCGTGCGTCAGTTCGCGTCTGACCAGCACGCCAACCGCCTTTCAGACGCGCGCCCCGCAGGCCCTCTGGCAGCGATCGAGAGCCCTGGCCCTGACGCCTTGGCCCCGGGAGTGCCCATGCGGAAGGGCTGTCTTCCCCGGGCGAGTGACCGGGGAAGACAGCCATGGCGGGTTCGACGCCCCTGACTTGCCCGCCCGGATGGATGCGTTCGCCGTCCCCCGACAGCGACCGTTCCTCCGTCGTCCACTGTGCTCGCCGGGCGGTTTGTCTCCTAGAGACCTAAGTCCCTAGAGCCGACGGCCAAGACAGGGTGGAGTCGTGCGGCCGGAGTCACCTGACGCCACCACCCTTCGCCGACGGCCGCGTCGAAGACTTCGGAGTGGCACCGCGACGGTCGGCTTCCGACGCGGTAGACCGAGGTCGTGAGCACCCAGATCCACCGTCGGCAGCACCCGGGCGAGGTGCGCCTCCCCGCTGCGCTGGCGGTCCTCGTCGCCATCGGCTTGTATGCCGCGCTGCCCCAACGCCTCCTGCTGGGCCCGCGCGTGCTGGTGCCCGCCCTGGAGGTGCTGCTGTTCATCCCGCTCGTCGCGGCCAATCCCCGCCGCATGACGAGGGACAACCGCTGGTTGCGCAAGCTCTCCATCGTCCTGGTGCTGATCATCGCCCTGACGAACGGGTGTGCGCTCGTCCTGCTCGTGAGGGAGCTGGTGTCGGGGCAGGCCAGCGAGGGCGGCAGCCTGCTGATCGCGGCTGCTCAGGTCTGGCTCACCAACATCCTGATGTTCGCCCTCGTCTTCTGGGAGCTGGACCGTGGGGGCCCGGTCGCCCGGACCCAGACCTCCCGCCCCGGTCTGCCCGTGGCCGACTTCCGCTTCCCCCAGGACGAGGACCACGACGCGATCGGCGAGGTCGCGGCCCGCTCGGCCGCCAAGTCGGGCTGGGTGCCCGGCTTCATCGACTATCTCTATGTCTCCGTGACGAACTCGTCCGCGTTCAGCCCGACCGACACGATGCCGCTCTCGCCCCGCGTGAAGTCACTGATGGCTCTGGAGTCGGTGTCGGCGCTGATGTTGTCCGTGCTCGTCATCGCCCGCGGGGTGAGCCTGCTCAAGTGACGGGCGGTCGGTGGGGTCAGGCGCTCTCCCGCGCGTCCTGCAGGGCGCGGTTCAGGGCGCCGAGATCGGCGTAGGTCAGCTCGGCCCCGGCTTGCTGGAGCTCGTGGGCACTCGTGCCGCCCGTCGCGACCCCCAGGGCCGGTGACCCGAGACGTGCCGCGGCCTGCATGTCCCAGATCGAGTCGCCGACGACGAGCATCGAGTCCGCCTCGAGGTCGGCCCGGGCGAGGACGGTGTCCAGCAGGCCGCGGCCCGGCTCAGCGCCCTCGACGTCGTCGCCCGTGACGACGATGTCGAAGTCGGGGTGGTCGAGGACATCGAGCATCGCCCACAGGTTCCGTGTGCCACCGGAGGTGGCCAGGGCCACCGTGAGCCCGGCGTCACGGCACCAGTGCAACAGGGCGCGGGCCGCCGGGAACGGGTGCAGCCGCTCGTGCCACGTGGCGAAGAGCGCGTCGTGAGCGGCGATGATCGCCTCGTCCTGGGTGTGGTCGCGCGTCTCGCCGAGGACGTGGTCGAGCAGGTGACCCGCGCCCATCCCCATCGCGTGGTGCAGCGCCGCCATGGGCCGGACGTGCCCGAACTGCCCGATCGCCTCCCACCAGCAGACGGTGTGGACGTACGTCGAGTCGACCAGCGTGCCGTCGAGGTCGAAGACCACCCCCATGGCGCGCGTGAGGCTGTCGGACATGGGTTCCTCCCACCCTGACGAGCGCCGGGTCGGCACCCCTTGTCCGGGTAGATGCCCGCTGCGGAGCAGCGCCAAACCTGCGACCTTGGAAGGACGTTGCACTCGTTCGTGCCCATCGCCACCAAGGAGGTCGTCATGCCCGCACGCAAGCCTGGCCCGTCGGTCAAGGATCCTGAGATGTACGAGGCGCTGCGCGAGGACGGTGCGAGCAAGGAGAAGGCAGCCCGCATCTCGAACGCTGCCGCCAACACCTCCCGACGGGCTGTCGGGGCCAAGGGCGGGCGCAGCGGCGACTACGAGGACTGGACCAAGGCCGACCTCCTGGCCCGAGCGCGGGAGATCGGTGTGCGTGGACGGTCCTCGATGTCGAAGGCGGAGCTCATCGAGGCGTTGCGCGACCACTGACCCCCTGCGGCCACTCTGCGTGGGTGACGACCCCACCCTCGACGAGCGCGGTCAGCACCACGGTGTCGCCCGGTATGGGGACGAGCTCGTATGAGCCTTGGGTCACCTCGGGGTAGACCAGGGAGTGGGCCGGCCCGGTCGCCCCGGGACGGGCGACCACGGCCACGTGCGGATGGTGCGTCGGTCCGTGGTGGTGGCCGACTTCGTGGTCGTGGTCGTGGTCGTGGTCGTGGTCGTGCGGGTGGCCGTGCCCGTGGCCGGGCCGATGGTCGGCTGCGGCCGCCGTGGAGCCTGCCGGTCTGATCTCCACCTCGAGCCCTTCGGTCTCGGGCGGCATGGCCACGACGAGCGCGCCGATGTCGCCGCCGATGTCGAGCAGGACCGGACCCTGCCCGGCGAAGGGGTTCTCAGCCCTACCGGGTGCGTGCATGGAGACCTCGCGTGGATGGAGGCTGCCGGGCGACAGGTGCCTGTCGCCCGGCAGGGGTGGGTTGGTCAGGCGGCCGGTTGGCCAGGAGCCGTCTGGTAGCCGCCGGCGGGGTTGCCGAGGTACGGGAAGGTGTCCAGGTACGGCAGGTTGGTGTTGCTCGTGCCGTCGGTGAGGCCGGCGCTGGCTGCGTCCGGCGTGAAGGTCGGGTCGACGAGCGGGATGGTGGCACCGGCCACGGCCCGCAGCTCGATGGCGACGACGTCGTCGATGATCCTTCGGCCGTTCGGGAAGCCGGCCGGGTCGCCGGCGACGAGCCCGATCGGGTTGGGCTTCTTGGTCGGTGGCACCGCCACGTTGAGCCTCAGCAGGTCGGCCTGGGTCGTACCCGTGAAGTTCTGGAAGCCGGGGACGACGCCCTTGGGGATGCCCGTCAGCAGGATGGCGAGCAGGTCTGCGCGGTCCTTGGTGTAGGCCGCCAGGTGGGGGAAGACGCCGGGGTAGAGGACCGGGAGCAGGCGCGCCAGCTCGGGCTTCGCGACATACTTGGCGAAGTCCTCGTCCTCGTGGGGAGGCGCGGCGTTCCAGGCGTCCTTCTTGGCCATGGGCGTGATGACCTCGTTGAACAACGGGTTGCCCAGCCGGGACACCTGGCCCCACCTGCCGTGCCACGAGTGCTTGGCGTGCTCGGCGTCCCAGATGCGCGTCCGCTGCCGGCTGGCGGTCGCCCACACGCCGATGACCGAGTGGTCGGACATGGGGTCGGTGGGCTTGTCGTGGTGCCGGGTGAGGTCACGGGTCGGGACCTGGATGGCGATGCTGTGGACGTTCAGGCCCTGGGTGCCGTTGACACCGACTGCTGCGGCCGACGGGATCAGGTGGGCCATCTGGAACGGGCGCAGGGTGCCGAGGTCGAAGATGCTCCCGAGGTCGACGTGGAAGCCTTCGCCTCGCTGTCCTGCGAAGACCTTGCGGCCACCCTGGATGGAGTGGACCGCCTGGTCGGTGAAGCGGGCGTAGTTCGGGGTGGAGCGTGGTCCGATGTTGACCGGCGGGCAGGTGAGCTGGCTGGCGAGCAGCCTGGGACGGTCGCCACGGGCCACCCGGGTGACCGAGTAGTACTGCGGGCGGTTCCAGTTGGGGTCGGTGATGGAGCCGATCGGGCCCACGTTGTAGAGGAACGTGTCCGACCGGCGCACCTTGGTGGTGAACCGGAACTGGTAGGTCACGTCGGGCCGGGCGTCGCCACGGTTGCTGACGTGGATCTCGTAGAGGACGTCGTCCCCGAACTCGTAGAAGTTCGGGCCGCCCTGGGGATTCTGGAAGGGGATGAAGTTGGCGATCAGCGTGACCGAGTCAGGGCGGTCGGGGCTGACGAACGCGTAGACGTCGGTGTTGTCGGCGACCGGGTCCTTGGAGACCTCAGGGGCTTCGCGGTGAGAGGACATGGGTCACCTCCCCGCTGCCCGGGTCAGGCGCCGGACCAGGTCCGCGTCGTGGATCGTGACCTCGTCCTCACCGTGCATGAGGACGACGCGACCGGACCTGGGGTCGTCCACGTAGGCCACGAGCCGCTGCCCGGCCGGGGCCGAGGACTCCGTGACAGCAGTGGTCGTGGGTGCTGCGCTGGCTCTCGGGGCTGCCGCAACCGCAGCGGCGGCAGCGGCGCTCGTCCCGGCGGCAGCCAGGAACGTTCGCCTTGTGGCATCGGACATGAGGCCCTCCTTCGTCGGCCGCGGCCAGCGGGATGCTGCCGCGCGAATGGCCACCCCGGTCGAGAGTCGAGCGCAGGGGCCGAAGTGACCCACCTCACATTCGTAGTCCCGCCCCAAACGGATGGGAAGAGTGCTCCGGGCACTTGTTCGGAAGCTGCGCGAGGCCGGGGACGGTGCTGCCGTTGACAACTTCGGACAAACCGACTCATGATCAGGGAGCTTCAAGCAGTCGGAGCCTTCATTTCGCTGCGAGCAAGGAGGCCGCTGATGACCGATTTCCTGGAGTCGGTACGACCGGTTGAGCCGATGCCGGCCCAGGGGGGCGGCGCGGCTGACACGCGGGATGGGGCCACCGAGCCGAGCGTCCGGCAGCTGCTCGCCGAGCTCGCCCACCTCGAGGACGTCGTGCGTGCTGCCGGGACGTCACTGGACGACCCCGAGGTGCTCGCAGCAATGGCGCGGGAGCAGACGATCATCGACGAGCTGCACCACCGAAACCCTTGATGGTTCGATTTCTTCTTGCGGACGGGAGCTGACCGCAAGGGTTCGTAGCCTGGTGTTGTCGCCCACCCGAGGAAAGGCAGCACCATGGACTTCAAGATCGAGCTGGTCCCCATCTCCGTGTCCGACGTGGACCGCGCCAAGGACTTCTACGCGCAGCTCGGATGGGTCGCCGAGCAGGACGGCTCTCCGAGCGAGGACCTGCGGTTCGTGCAGGTCACCCCACCTGGGTCGGCGTGCTCGTTCTGCTTCGGCAAGGGCCTGGGGATGCTTCCGGAGGGCCAGACGCAGTACATCCAGGTCGTCGTCGCCGATGCCGACGAGGCCTATGCCTACCTCGCGGAGCGTGGCATCGAGTGCACCCCGGTCGAGCAGCTCGCGTGGGGTCGCTTCGTCAACTTCAGCGACCCGGACGGCAACCGCTGGGTCCTGCAGGAGCTGCCCGTCCGCGGGTGACTGCAGGCATCGTCAGGCCGCGTAGACGGCGACCTCGCTCGCCTTCACGGTGAGGATGACCGTCGTGCCGATGGTGAGGCCGAGCTCGGCCACGGCGGCCGGTGTGACGTCCGCCGACAGGTATGCCGTGTGCACCCGGACCTGGTGCCCGTGCGGTTCGAGGTCGGTGACCGTGGCCTGCACCGTGTTGCGGGGGCTGCCGTGCGGGATCTCGCGGTAGACCCCGACCGAGCTGGGGCTGAACACCGCCACGGCCGGGTCGCCCGGAGGGAGCGGTTCCTCGGCGAGGCCCTCCACGCGAAGGCCGTCGGCTGTCGTCACCGCGATGGCCGAGCCGGTGCCGTCCGCTGCGGCCGCGCACGAGGTTGAGCCCGGCGATCCGGGCGGCGAAGGCACTCGTCGGACGGGACAGCACCCGGGTCGTCGGTCCCCGTTCGACGACGCTGCCGGCCTCGAGCACCGAGACGTCGTCAGCCAGCAGGACCGCGTCGAGGATGTCGTGGGTGACCACGACCGTCGTGCGTCCGCGCAGCACCCGCCGCAGCAGCTGGCGGATCGTCGGCGCGGCCTCCACGTCGAGGGCGGACAGGGGTTCGTCCAGGAGCAGCAGCTCCGGCTCGGTGGCCAGGGCCCGGGCGATGGCGACGCGCTGGGCCTGGCCACCGGACAGCGCAGACGGCTTCCGCTCGGCCAGGTGCGTCGCCTCCACCTCGGCGAGCCAGTGGGCAGCCCGCGCGCGGGCCTCGCCGCGCGGCATACCCGAGCTGCGCGGACCGAAGGCGACGTTGTCGGTGACCGACAGGTGGGGGAAGAGCCGGGCCTCTTGCGCGAGGAGCGCCACCCCACGAGCGTGGGGTGGCACCCATGTCCCGGAACCGTTGGAGGAGAACAGGATCCGGTCCCCGAGCCGGATCTCGCCGGAGTCCGGGTGCAGGAGTCCGGCGATGGACGCCAGGGCGGTGGACTTGCCTGCGCCGTTGGCGCCGAGCAGTGCGAGGGTGCGCCCGTGTGCCACGGAGAAGCTCGAGGTCGAGGTCGCGCCCTGGGACGCGGATGGTCGCGTGGAGGCTCACAGGGCGGTCCGGGACCGGCGGGTCACCGTGATGACCACCGTGGCCACCACCACGAGGACGAGCGAGAGCGCTACTGCCGCTTGGGGATCGGTCTCCCGCTGGAGGTAGATCTCGAGGGGCAGGGTCCGCGTCACGCCCTGCAGGCTCCCGGCGAAGGTGATGGTCGCGCCGAACTCGCCCAGCGCGCGGGCGAAGGCGAGCACCGCTCCGGAGGCGAGGCCCGGCAGCACGAGCGGGAGCGTCACGCGCAGGAACACCGTGGTCGGCCTGGCGCCGAGGGTGGCAGCGACCTCCTCGTAGCGCTGGCCACCGGTGCGCAGGGCCCCTTCGAGGCTCACGACGAGGAACGGCAGCGCGACGAAGGTCTGGGCGAGGACGACGGCAGTGGTCGAGAACGCGATCTGCAGGCCGAGCACCTCGATGCTGTGGCCGAGCAGGCCCCTGCGGCCGAACGTGTAGAGCAGGGCGATGCCGCCGACGACCGGCGGCAGCACCAAGGGCAGCAGGACGAGCGAACGCAGCAGTGACTGGCCCCGGAAGTCCGTGCGGGCCAGGACCACCGCCATCGGGACGCCGAACACGATGCACAGCAGCGTGCTCGTGGCGGAGGTCCGCAGGCTGAGGAGCAGGGCTGCGCGTGCGGAGTCGGATGTCACGAGCTCCGGGAACTGAGCCCAGTCCACGCGGGTGAGCATCGCGAGCAGCGGCAGCACGACGAACACGGCGCCAAGGGCGGCAGGGACGAACACCCAGCCCGGCAGGCCCAGCCGGGGCGACCTCGGATGGGCGCGCGGTCGGGCCGCGCGGCGGCCGGCGGGGTCACGGCGGCCGGCGCCGTCAGTGCGGTCAGGGTGGCCGTCGCGGTCAGCGCGGTCGGGGGCGATGGTCACGGCGCCTTGGCGAACCCGGCGTCGGCGAGCACCTGCTGACCGCTGGCACCGGTGACGGTCTTGACGAAGGCGTCGGCGACGGCTGCGTTCTTGGAGGCCTTGAGTGCGGCGATCGGGTAGGAGTTCACGGCGGCCGAGGCCTCGGGGAAGGTGATGCCCTGCACCGCCGCCCCTGCGCCCTTGACGTCCGTGACGTAGACCAGTCCGGCGTCGGCCTCCCCGGCGGTGACCTTGCCGAGGACGTCGGTGACCGACTGTTCCTCGCTGACCGGCTTGATGTCGACCCCTGCGGACTTCTCGACCTTGGCAGCAGCCGAGCCGCAGGGGACTGCCGGGGCGCAGAGGACGACCTTCACGCCGGACCGGGCGAGGTCGGCGAACGAGGTGATCTTCGCAGGGTTGCCCGGGGGCACGGCGATCTCGAGGGTGTTCGACGCGAACACCACGGGGTCGCCGCTGGTCAGCGACTCAGCGGTCACCTTGTCCATGTTCTTGGCGTCGGCCGAGGCGAACACGTCGGCCGGCGCGCCCTGCTGGATCTGGGCCACGAGGTCGGAGGACCCCGCGAAGCTGAACCTCACCTTCGTCCCCGGGTGGGCCTTCTCGAAGTCCGCGCCGATCCGGGTGAAGGTCTTCTTCAGGGACGCGGCAGCGAACACGGTGATCTGGCCGGAGAGTCCACCGGACGACGACGACGACCCCGAGCCGGTCCCGCTCGAGCCGGTCCCGTCCGAGCCCGAGCTGCTCGAACCGTTGCCGCATGCGGCAGTGCCGAGCGCCAGGGAGAGGGCGACGACCGCCAGGGCGACGCGGGTGGGACGCAGACGGGTGGGACGGAGGCGGCTGATCATGATGCTCCCTGCGGGGTCTCGACGATGACGGTGGTGGACTTCACCACGGCGATGGCGACCGACCCGAGCTCGAGGCCGAGGTCACGCACGGCCTCGCTGCTCATCAGGGAGACGACGCGGAACGGGCCGCACTGCAGCTCGACCTGGGCCATCACGGTGTCGGTCTTGATGTCGGTGACGAGCCCGACGAATCGGTTGCGTGCAGACCGTCCCACGTTCGACGGGTCGGTCGCGGTGTGCGCCTGGTCCCTGGCCAGCTGGGCGACCTGGTAGCCGTCGACCACCTTGCGCCCGGTCTCGTCCGACTCGGCGGCCAGGGCGCCGCTGTCGACCCAGCGGCGCACGGTGTCGTCACTCACGCCGAGGAAGGTGGCGGCGTCCTTGATCCGTAGCTGCGGCATACATCGCACTCTAGGACCGCAGGTGCGGTCAGGTCGAGGGTCTCAGTCCGCGTCCGCGGTCTCCGGGGGATCTTGGGCCCCGTCGCGTTCGTCTCGTTCGGCCCAGTCGACCAGCTGGTCGATCTCGAACACCGCCTCGTCGATGGCGGCGTGCAGGTCGCCGAGCTCGGCATACCGTGCCGGGACCGTGGCGATGGTGAAGTCGTCGGGCGTGACGTCGTCGACCTCGTCCCAGCGGATCGGCGTCGACACGGTGCCCCGGGGGTTGCCGCGGACGGAGTAGGCGCTGGGCGATGGTGTGGTCGCGGGCGTTCTGGTTGTAGTCGACGAACAACGCCGCCGGGTCACGGTCCTTGCGCCACCAGGTCGTCGTCACGTCGTCCGGGGCGCGGCGCTCCACCTCGCGCGCAAAGGCGAGGGCGGCGCGCCGTACGTCCTTGAAACCCTACGGGGGGTCGATGCGGACGTAGACGTGCAGTCCCGAGCCGCCACTGGTCTTCGGCCAGCCGACCGCCCCGATCTCGTCGAGCACCTCGTGGACGACGTGGGTCACCCGCTGCACCCGGTCGCCACGGGCACTCCGGGCTCGGGTCGAGGTCGATGCGCCACTCGTCGGGCTTCTCGATGTCGGCCGCGGCGGCTGTTCCACGGGTGGAACTCGACGGTCGACATCTGCACCGCCCAGATCACGTGCGCGAGCTCGGTGACGCACAGCTCGTCCGCGGTCCGGTTGTAGCGCGGGAACTTCACCCGCACCGTCTCCAGCCACGGTGGGGCGCCGTGCGGCACCCGCTTCTGGTGGACCTTCTCGCCCGCCACGCCCTCGGGGAAGCGGTGCATCATGCACGGCCGCTCGCGCAGCGCGTTGACGATGCCGTCGCCGACCGACAGGTAGTAGTTGACCAGGTCCAGCTTGGTCTCACCGCGCTCGGGGAAGTAGATCCGGTCCGGGTTGGAGATGCGCACGTCGCGCTCGCCGACCTCCACCTCGATCGCGGGCGACGTCGCCTTGGGTGCCATGGATCCCAACCTAGGGGCCGTATGCCGCGTGGGCACCTGCGCGGCCCGTACCGTGGGGGACGTGCGTCCTCCCCACCGCCTGTCGGCAGCCCTGGCCGCCGCCTGCACCGTGGCCGCCGTGGCGCTGGCTGCCGGGTGCAGCCCCTCAGGCCCAGGCGCCTCGTCCGGGGCCACCTCCCAGTCATCCCAGGGCTCCTCGAGACTGTCGTCGGGGACGTCCTCGGGCGTCAAGGCGCCGGTCGTCGCCGGCCGGCCGCTCGTCATCGGCCACCGCGGGTCCAGCGCGACCGCGCCCGAGAACACCCTCGCGTCCTTCCGCCTCGGCATCCGCCAGGGCGCCGACTTCGTCGAGAGCGACGTGCAGCGCACCAAGGACGGGGCGCTGGTGCTGATGCACGACAGCACGCTGAACCGCACGACCGACGTGGAGCAGCGGTTCCCGACGCGGTCGCCGTGGCGGGTTGGTGACTTCACGCTCGCCGAGATCGAGACCCTCGACGCGGGGGCGTGGAAGTCCCCGCGCTACCGCGGGGAGAAGGTGCCGACGCTGGACCAGGTCGTGCAGCTGACCCGGCACACGCGCACGGGCATCCTCATGGAGCTCAAGTCACCGTCGCTCTACCCGGGCATCGAGGCCCAGGTGGCGCAGGCCTGGTCGAAGGTCCCCGGCTACCTCCGAGCGGCACTGGCGGCGCACCGCCTCATGGTGCATTCCTTCGACGAGAAGTCGCTGCACCGCTACCACGACATCCAGCCCGAGGTGCCGGTCGGCCTGATCGGCACGCCGCCGTCCACGGCCCTGCCGGCGCTCGCCCAGTGGGCCGACGAGGTCAACCCCAGCCAGGGCTCCTTCGATGCGGCCTACGTGGCGCAGGCGCATCGTCTCGGGCTGCGCGTGCTCGCGTGGACGGTCAACTCCGACAGCGCCATGGTGAAGGTCCTGGACGAGGGCGTCGACGGCGTCATCACCAACCGCCCGGACGTGCTCGGGACCGTGGTCTCGCGGCGGTCGGGCTCGGCGGCGCGCCCCGCCGCGTAGGCCGTCCCGACGCCCCGGCCCCGACCTGCGGCGCGGTCTGCGGCAGGTCTGTGGGCTGTCGCAACAGGGTGGCGGACGCCCTGTCGGACCACGGGACGGCGGTCGTATGCTCGCCCCATGCTCGAGCAGAAGCGCGTCCTCACCACCAGCATCCCCGGCCCGAAGTCCCAGGCCCTGCAGCAGCGCAAGACCGCTGCGGTCTCCGCCGGTGTCGGCACCGGCCTCCCCGTCTACATCGAGCAGGCTGCTGGCGGCATCCTGCGCGACGTCGACGGAAACCAGCTCATCGACTTCGGCTCCGGCATCGCGGTGACCACCGTCGGCAACGGCAACCAGCGGGTCATCGACGCCGTCACCAAGCAGATCAACGACTTCACCCACACCTGCTTCATGGTCACGCCGTACGAGGAGTACATCCTCGTCGCGGAGGCGCTCGACGAGCTCACGCCCGGCACCCATGCGAAGCGTTCGGCGCTGTTCAACTCCGGCTCCGAGGCCGTCGAGAACGCCGTCAAGGTCGCCCGCCACTTCACCGGTCGCCAGGGGGTCGTCGCGTTCGACCACGCCTACCACGGGCGCACCAACCTCACGATGGGGCTGACCGCCAAGAACATGCCCTACAAGCACCGCTTCGGGCCGTTCGCGAGCGAGATCTACCGCGTCCAGATGGCCTACCCCTACCGCTGGCCCACCGGTCCCGAGGCCTGCGCCGACGAGGCGTTCGAGGCGTTCGTCTCCGACGTCCACGCGCAGGTCGGCGAGGACAACACCGCAGCCGTCATCCTCGAGCCGATCCAGGGCGAGGGCGGGTTCATCGTGCCCGCTCCGGGCTTCGTCAAGAAGGTCGCCGACTGGTGCACCGAGAACGGCATCCTGTTCATCGCCGACGAGGTGCAGACCGGGTTCTGCCGCACCGGTGACTGGTTCGCCTCCGAGCACGAGGACGTCGTCCCCGACCTCATCACCACCGCCAAGGGCATCGCCGGCGGTATGCCGCTCGCGGCCCTCACGGGGCGTGCGGACGTCATGGACGCGATCCACGTCGGTGGCCTCGGCGGCACCTACGGCGGCAACCCCGTCGCCTGCGCGGCTGCCCTCGCCTCCATCGAGACGATGAAGGAGGACGACCTGCGTGGTCGCGCCAAGGCGGTCGAGGCGATGTTCCGCCCGCGCCTCGAGGCGCTCGCCGACAAGTACGGCGTGATCGGTGACATCCGTGGCCGAGGCGCCATGCTCGCGGTCGAGCTCGTCAGCGACCTGGACAAGAAGACGCCGGACGCCGACCTCACGGGCCGGATCAACAAGGCCTGCCACGCCGAGGGCCTGGTGACGCTGACCTGCGGCACGTTCGGCAACGTCTTCCGCTTCCTGCCGCCGTTGTCCTCCGGTGACGAGCTGCTCTCCGAGGGCCTGGACATCCTCGAGGGTGCGTTCGGCGCGTCCGTCTGAGCGATCCGCGCACACGCGCACTGAGGCCCCGAACCGCCACCACTTCTGCCGTCATGCCAGAAGTGGTGGCGGTTCGAGTCTTCTGGCCACCAATACTGGCGCCGTGGCAGAAGTGGTGAGGTCCGCCACTGTTCACACCACCTGTCGCGTGTCGGTGACCTGAGGGGGCGGTCGGCCCTGTTAGACAAGTGCCGACCCGGCCAAGTATGAGTTGGCCGGGTCGATTCCTGCCCGGATGCGGGCGGCCGACGTCTGGCACCGGCAGGCGGCGCTGGCACCGGCGGGCAACTGGCACGATGGCGCCGTGGACGACGCCGTGACCCGCCCCTCGCTGCGACCGGCCGACAGCGGCGACGCGCTGGCGCTCAAGGACCTCGAGAAGGCCGCCAACCTCGTGGCGCTGGCCCACGTCTTCCCTGCCGACCAGCACCCATACCCCGACGCCGACGTCCTGGGCCGCTGGCAGGACGTCCTCGCTGACCCGGGGACGACGACGCTGGTCGGTGAGGACGAGCGGGGCCTGACCTGCTTCGTCGCCTTCGACGCGCTGCGGCTGCGGCACCTCGGGGTCCGGCCCGACCTGTGGGGGAGCGGGCTGGCCGTGGTGGCGCTCGAGGCCTCGACGGCCACCCGGCTGTGGTGCCTCGAGGCGAACCACCGGGCCCGCCGCTTCTACGCACGCCACGGCTGGCAGGAGACCGGGGTCAGCCGCACGTCGGAGTTCCCGCCCTTCCCCGTCGAGGTCGAGTACCACCGCGCCTGATCCCCGCCTGCGGTCGGTGGTGGTGGGGCAGACTGCGGTCATGTCACTGCCCTCGTTCCTCGACCTCTCCGGCCGCACCGCCCTCGTCACCGGTGCCGGGAGCCCGAGCGGCATCGGGTTCGCGACCGCGCGCCACCTCGGCGCCCTGGGTGCGGGTGTCGTCCTCGCCGCCACGACCAGTCGCGTCGAGGACCGGGCCCGCGAGCTCGAGGCCCAGGGGATCGAGGCGCTCGGCCTCATCGGTGACCTCACCGACCCCGACGTGGTCGCCGACCTCGTCGACGCAGCTGCGGAGTGGGGCGGACGGCTCGACGTCCTGGTCAACAACGCCGGCATGGTGTCCACGAGCCAACCCGACTACCTCGAGGGCAACCTCACCGCGACGACCCCCGAGCGGTGGTCGGAGTCGTTGCGCCGCAACCTCGACACCGCGTTCCTCGTGACGCGGGCGGCGTTGCCGCACCTGCGGTTCAGCGGTTCGGGACGGGTCATCATGGTCGCCAGCGTCACCGGTGCCGTCATGGGCATGCGCGGGGAGGTGGCGTATGCAGCCGCGAAAGCCGGCTTGGTCGGACTCACCCGGGCGCTCGCGGTCGACGAGGCCGTCCACGGGGTCACCGTCAACGCGGTCGCACCGGGGTGGATCGCCACGGGTTCGCAGACGCAGGACGAGGCTGCCGAGGGTCTGGCCACGCCGGGCGGGCGTTCGGGAACGGCGGACGAGGTCGCCGCGGCGATCGCTTTCCTCGCGAGTCCCGGAGCCGGCTACACGACCGGTCAGGTGCTCGTCGTCGACGGAGGCAACAGCGTCACCGAGGAACGCGCCCAGCGCTGACCGCCGGCCACTGGAGCGGACCTCCGGCAGCGCATGCCCACCGGCCCGCGCACCGTCGGGCCCGCACGCACGCACACCGCAGGCCCGCTCCGTGGCCGTACGCCGTCAGGGACCTCGTGGACTCAGAGGAGCTCGGCGAGCAGTCCCGCAGCCACGGCTGCCCCGGTGTCCTCCACCGGCAGGCAGTCGACCGGCCGCCCGAGGTGCTCGACCACCGCCGCGGCGAGCGTGTCCGGGTCGGCGGCCTGCTCGTAGGGCAGGTGGTGGCCGGCCCGGTAGCGGTCGAGCCGGTGGCGCACGTGCAGGTTCTGCTCGAAGTGGTGCCGCAGGGGGACGTAGACGAAGGGCGTGCGGCTCGCCGTGAGCTCCATACAGGTGCTGAGGCCGCCCTGGACGACGGCGACGTCGGCAGCGGCCAGGTGCAGCGGCAGGTCCGGCACGAAGCCTCGGACGGTCGCGCCCCGGCGACGGGGAAGTGAGGCGGGATCGATCCGCGGGCCGGCCACGACGAGGAACCGCAGCCCGTCGACCTGGCGTCGCGCCAACGGCACCGCGTCGAGCGCGCGGCGCAGCAACGGCTCACCGACGCCCGACCCGCCGACGGTGACGACGCAGACGGGACGGTCCGACGACCAGCCGAGGCGACGCCTCAGCGCCTCTCGCCCGAGGCCGCCGAGCGGGTCGGGGCCGGTGACGTAGCCGGAGAAGTCGAAGTTGTCGACGGTCCAGTCGCGGATCGACGGCAGCCCCGGGCCGAAGGTGTCTGCCACCACGTCGTCAGGTGTCCCGACGAAGATGGATCGGTCCCGGACCCAGCGGTGCCGCGCCCGGTGCTCGAGCATCTCGGCGTTGAGGTCGGCCGTCAGCGCGGCTTCGCGGGGGCCTCCGTCGGGCATCGGCAGCCAGCCGACGAAGTCGGTCATCCAGACGAACGGGAACCGCTTCAGCTCAGGGTTCTCGTGCAGGAAGTGGTCGACCTCCCAGGCCTCGTCCCCGATGACGAGGTCGTAGGCCGCGTCGCGCACCACCTCGTCGAACAGCATGAAGTTCGCGACGAGCACCTCGTCCATCCGCCGGATCGCCTCGAAGGCGTGCAGGTCGTGCTCGCCGGCGTCGTGCTCGACGTGGCGGCTCTCGCTGGCGAGCCACCTCGACGCCGGGTGGACCTGCTCGCCGGCTGCCTCGAGCAGCGTCGTCACCGGGTGCTGGGCGAGCCAGGAGATCTCGAGGTCGGGCTGCAGCTTGCGCAGCTCGTCGGCGATGGCGAGGTCGCGCCGGACGTGGCCGAGGCCGATCGGGGAGGAGAGGTAGAGCGCGCGGCGTCGACGCCGGGCGGCCCGGGTCCACGTCGTGGTGGCCGGGCCCGGCTGCTCCGAGGATGTCCGCCCGGCCGTCGTGACCCGGGCGGCGAAGTCACGGACGAGGAGGTTGAGGCGCACCGGGTCGCGAGCCAGCGGTGCGTGCCCGCTCCCTTCGAACAGCACGAGCTGGCCGCCGGTCAGCTCGACGAGTCGCTCGCTGATCGCGACGGGGCGGATGCGGTCATGGGTGCCGTGGATGGCCAGGACGGGGCACCGCACGCGGCGGGCGACCTCCTCGAGGGAGCCGCACACGACCCCGTCGCAGCCCAGCCGGGCCGCGGTGGAGTCGACCACGACCTGCGGGGTCGTCTCGTGCGCCCAGCTGATGCAGTCCTCGATCTGCTTGGTGGAGTGGGGTTCGGAGTACATCTGGTGGAAGAAGAAGTCGACGAAGTCGTCGTAGCCGCCCTCGAGCCAGTGGTGGCGGTTGTACTTCGCCCATCCCTCGGTCGTCGTGAGGCGCTCGTCCCACGCGTAGGCGTCACGTTCCTGCTTCGGCACGGGGAACCCGCAGGCCGCCCCGATGGCCACGATCCCGTCGACCCGCCGCGGTTGGTCGGCGGCGAGGTGCAGGCTCCAGGTGACCGCGCACGACAGGCCCACGACCACGGCCCGGTCGGTGCCGGTCGCGTCGAGGACGGCGAGGGCGTCGGCGGCATACTCCTCGTTGGCGTATGCCGCCGCGCCCCTCGGCCGGTCGGACCGGCCGTTCCCCCTCCCGTCGAAGCTCACGACGCGGAAATGCCTTGAGAGGTAGGGGATCTGCGCCTTCCAGAACCGCGAGCTGATGATCGTCCAGGTGGGCATCAGCAGGATCGTTGTGGCGCCCGACCCGAAGACCTCGTAGCCGATAGCGACGCCGTCCCGCGTGACGGTGCCGGTCTCGTCGGGCTCGAACGCCCGCAGCTGCGTGGCCATCGAGTCCAGTGTCCCCCTCCCGGTCGGGACCATCGTCAGGGCCGGACCTCGAGCACGCGGTTGAACGGCGTCTCGGCTGCCGAGGTGAACCGCGAGAAGCCACCCGCGGTGACGACGTCGCCGATGCGGGCCGGCCCGGCCTGCGTCCCGAGGGCGAGGCCGACGTCCTGGGCCAGCGACGTCGGTGTGCACAGCAGGGTCGAGAAGCCGTAGAAGGCGCGGCCCACCGGGTTGAGGTTGTCGCTGACGGTGTCGCCGGCCATCGGCTCGACGACCATCCACGTGCCGTCGTCGTCGATCGCCTGCCGCACGTGCCTGGCCGCACCGACCGGGTCGCCCATGTCGTGCAGCGCGTCGAACGTCGTCACGAGGTCGAAACCCCTGCCGGAGAACGCTGTCGACGACGCCACCTCGAAGCTGACCCGGTCGGCCACCCCGGCGTCCTGCGCCCGCTGACGTGCGATCTCGATCGAGGCCTCGTGGTAGTCCGACCCGACGAACGTGGACTCGGGGAACGCCTGCGCCATGATCACGGTGGACGCGCCGTGGCCGCACCCGACGTCGGCCACGCGGGCACCCCGGGTGAGCTTGTCGACGACCCCGTCGAGCGCGGGGAGCCACTCGCCGACGAGGTGGGCGTTGTACATCGTCCGGAAGAACCGCTCGCACCCGTCGTGGACGTCGTGGTGGTGCTCGTGCCAGCCCACGCCGGCCTGGCTGCGAGCCGCGTCGAGGATGCTGTCGAGGTCGTGGGTGGTGCCCAGCGCGATCTGGAAGAAGCCCGGCAGGTAGGCAGGGCTGTTCGGGTCGGTGAGGGCGGACGCGTGCTCCGCCGGGAGCGTGTACTCCCCGGTCACCGAGTCGTAGGTGACGTAGCCGCCGGCAGCCTGGGCGTTGAGCCACTCGCGGGCGTAGTGCTCGTCGGTGCCGGTCCGGCTGGCCAGACGTCCGGCGTTGACCGGGCTGCCGTCCGCCATGGCGGCGTAGTAGCCGAGCTTGTCGCCGAGGACGACGAGCGCGGTGTTGAGGGTGGCGCCGACCTCGTCGACGGCCTTGAAGACGAAGGCCATCAGCTTGTCGACGTCGAGGGCCGGGGCCTGGTGGACTGCGGTCATGGTGTGCTCCTGGTGGTGTCTGGATCGGATGTCTGTGGCGCGACGCTAGGGGGCCGGGGGACCCGTTCGAATCCGGTGGCCCCCCTGGGTTTTCGACGAGCTCGGGTGTCCGGATCCGGCTGGTACGGGGTGCTTTCGACCCATCGCTGACGACGACCGCGCCACTACACTGGCGCCGTGCTCGTCGGGCGCGAGATCGAGGTGCGGACCCTCGAACGACTCCTGGCCGGGGCGCGTGTGGGGGACAGCGGGGTGCTGCTCCTGCGCGGCGACCCCGGTATCGGGAAGTCCGCCCTGCTCGACCACGTCCGCGAGACGGCGGGCGGGATGCGCGTGCTGTCCGCGTGGGGGTGGGCTCCGAGCTCGAGGTCGCCTTCGCGGGCCTGCACCAGGTGTGTGCAGGTCTCCTGCCCTTGTTGGAGGACCTGCCGCAGCCGCAGGCGCAGGCGCTGGGCGTCGCCCTGGCCCTGCGCCCTGGGCCCGCTCCCGAACGGTTCGCCGTGGGTGCGGCCGTCCTCGGGCTGCTCACCCGTGCGGCGGACGAACACCCCCTGCTCGTGCTCATCGACGACGCGCACCTGCTCGACGAGTCGTCGGCCCAGGCGCTCGCGTTTGCCGCACGGCGCCTCGTGAGCGACCGGGTCGCCCTGCTCGCAGCCCTGCGCCCGCACCACCGGTCCGCGTTCGAGGGCCTGCCGACCCTGGACGTCGGGCCGCTGAGCCTGGAGGCGACCAGCGACCTCCTGCGCAACAGTGGTCCGAGCCCATGGTCGGGGGGGCGGGTCGAGCGGTTCCACGAGGCGACGGGAGGCAACCCGCTCGCGGTCCTGGAGCTGGCGGGCGACGCCGACCGGATCGTCGCGGCCCCGCCCGGGGCCCCGCTGCCCCTGACGGGCGAGCTGCTCGCGGTCTTCTCCCGGCGACTGGACGACCTCGCCGACCCGACGCGCAGGGCACTGCTCCTGGCGGCCACCGACGACCACGACGTCGCGGCCCTCGACCGCGCCTGCACCGCAGCGGGGGTCCGCCTGGGCCAGCTCGACCAGGCCGAGGAGGCCGGACTCGTGCGCCTCACCCCGCAGGGCGTCGAGTTCCGCCACCCCCTGGTGCGGGCGGCTGTGTACGGGGCCGCGAGCGCTGCGGAGCGACGATGGGCGCATCGGCTGCTCGCCGACGTGGTGCCGGCCCACGAGCCCGACCGCCGCGGCTGGCACCTTGCAGAGGCCGCCGTGGGCGTCGACGAGGAGGCCGCCTCCCTCCTCGCGGTGGCGGCCGCTGAGGCGTCGGGGCGCGGAGCGAGTGCCGTCGCCTCCGCGCACTGGGAGCGGGCTGCCGCGTTGACTCCCGACGGTGCGGCAAGGGGCCAACGGCTCGCCCTCGCGGGTGACCAGGCCTGGCTGGCCGGTGCGAGCGCGAGGGCCGAGACGCTCCTGGGCCGCTCGCTCGCCCTCGCCTCCGACCCCCGCGGCCGGGCCTGGGTGATGGGGCGGCTCGGCGCCGTCGAGGCGAGCAGGGGCTCGCTCGAGCGGGCGCGCGACCTTCAGCTCGAGGCCGCACGGGAGGTCGCCGAGCTCGACCCGGAGGCTGCCGTGCTCCGGCTGGCCGACGCGGCCGAGTGCTGCCTCTACCTCTGCGACCCCGCCACCGCGCTCGTGGCGGCGCAGCGGATGGCTGACCTCGTCGGTCCGGGGACCTCGCCTGCCGTGAAGCGCCTCGCAGCGCTCGCCACGGGCGTCGCGTTCGTCCTCGGGGGACGAGCCGACCACGGCATGGAGCTGATCCGGTCGGCGACGTTTGCGATGCCCGCGCCGGGCGACGACGAGGACCCGTGGCGCTTCCGCTGGGCCCTCATCGGTCCGCTCTTCCTGCGCGAGGCGGGCCCGGCCAGCGAGGTCATGTCTGCCGCTGCTGCCGCGGTGCGGTCCCGCGCGGCGGTCGGGCTGCTGCCCTTCCTCCTCACCCTCGTCGCCAGGGACGAGGCCACGTCCACGGGGTGGGCCGATGCGGAGGCGGGGTACGCCGAGGCGATCCGGCTGGCGGAGGAGACCGGTCACCGCACGGACCTGGCCGCGGCCAACGCCGGGCTCGCGTGGCTCCTCGCCCGACAGGGCAGGCGGGAGGAGGCGACGAGGCACGCGGAGCGCGCAGAGCGACTGGGCGCCGCTCACTCCTCCAGGCTCGCGGTGGTGTGGTCGCACTTCGCCCGAGCCGACCTCGAGGCGGCGGAGGGTCGGGCGGAGGAGGCGGCCCTCGCCTACGACGAGCTCGAGTCGCTGCTCGCCGGGCTCGGTGTCACCGACCCGGACCTGTCGCCGGGTCCCGAGCTGGTCGAGCAGCGCCTCGCCGTGGGGCGTCGCGAGGAGGCTGCTGCCGCCGCCGAGACCTTCCTCGGTCTGGCCTCGGCGAAGGGCCAGCCGTGGGCCCTGGCGCGGGCCCATCGGGCGATGGCCCTGGTCACCGACGACGAGGAGGCCCGGGACCACTTCGTCCTGGCGCTCGAGCTGCACGACCGCACCCCGGACCCATTCGAGTCGGCACGGACCAGGCTCGCGTATGGCGCGTGGTTGCGCCGTGCCCGCCAGCGGGCCCGCGCGCCGCGAGCCGCTGGCCTCGGCGCTCGCGACGTTCGAGTCGCTGGGTGCCACGCCCTGGGCCGATCGTGCAGCGGCCGAGCTGGCGGCGACGGGAGCCACGGCTGCGCGCCGCGGGCTGGGGCCGGTCGCGAGCCTGACGCCGCAGGAGCGCCAGATCGCTTCCCTGCTGGCGTCGGGCAGGACCAGCAGGGAGGCGGCGACGGCGTTGTTCCTCAGCCCGAAGACCGTGGAGTACCACCTGCGCCACGTCTACATCAAGCTCGGCATCCACTCACGTGAGGAGCTCTCGCGAGCTCTCTCGCCGTAGGCGTGTCCGTCAGCGAAGCGGGGCATCGTCGGACGTCGGCGTCGCGGTGGGCGTGGATCGGCTCTGCGCGAATGTGCTCTGCGCGGATCCGTTCAGCGCGGGGGCATCCGCAGCGCGCCGTCGAGGCGGATGACCTCGCCGTTGAGCATGGAGTTGTCGACGACGTGCGCCACGAGGTTGGCGTACTCGTCGGGCTTGCCGAGGCGTGACGGGTGCGGCACCTGCTTCTCGAGGAGCTCCTTCACCTCGCCGGGCAGGCCGTTGAGCATCGGGGTCTCGAAGGTGCCCGGTGCCACGGTGACGACCCGGATCGCCTTGTCGGCGAGGTCGCGGGCGGCACTCAGGGTGAGGCCGACGACGCCACCCTTGCTCGCTGCATACGCGGCCTGGCCGACCTGGCCGTCGTAGGCGGCGATGGACGCGGTCATGACGATGACGCCACGGTCGCCGTCGACGGGCTCGTTGGTGAGCATCGCTGCGGCGGCGAGGCGCAGCACGTTGAAGGTGCCGATCAGGTTGATGTTGACGACGTTCGCGAAGTCCTCGAGACCCAGTGGGCCGCGCTTGCCGACGACCCGGCCCGGGGTGGCCACACCGGCGCAGTTGACGACGATCCGCAGCGTGCCCAGCTCGCCGGCAGCGTCGATCGCTGCCTGCACCTGCGCCTCGTCACGGACGTCGGCGGGCACGAACCGCGCCATGTCGCCGAGCTCGTCGGCGAGGGCCTGGCCGGTGGAGGACGGGAGGTCGACGATGACCACGGCAGCGCCCTCGGCGTGCAGGCGGCGGACCGTCGCGCCACCGAGTCCGGAGGCCCCGCCGGTGACGAGGGCGACGGTGGAGTCGTTGATCTGCAAGGGTTTTCGACCTTTCGGTGGGGAGGTGGCGTTCGGTGCCGGTCAGCCGCGGAGCAGCTGGCGGCTGATGACGAGTCGCTGGATCTGGTTGGTGCCCTCGAAGATCTGGGTCACCTTGGCCTCGCGCATGTAGCGCTCGAGCGGGGAAGTCCTGGGTGTAGCCCGCGCCGCCGAGCACCTGGACCGCGTCGGTGGTGACGCGCATGGCGTTGTCGGTGCAGACGAGCTTGGCAACCGCAGCCTCCTTGCTGAACGGCCGTCCGGCGTCACGCAGACGGGCCGCGTGGAGGTAGGACGCGCGGGCCGAGGTGACGGCTGCCTCCATGTCGGCGAGCAGGAACGCGAGCCCCTGGTTGTCGCCGATCGGGCGGCCGAACTGCTGGCGGTCCTTGGCGTAGTCCACGGCTCGGTCGAGGGCTGCCTGTGCGAGTCCCGTTGCGGCAGCAGCGATCCCGAGCCGACCGGAGTCGAGGGCCGACAGGGCGATCGCCATCCCCTGGCCGCGCTCACCGACGAGGCGGTCGGCCGGGACGTCGACGCCCTCGAAGTGCACCTCGCTGACGGTGTCGCAGTGCAGGCCCATCTTCTTCTCGGGGGCGCCGAACGCGAGGCCCTCGGAGCCACCCGGCACGACGAAGCAGGACAGCCCACGACCGCCGTCGTCGGAGGTGCGCACGAACGACGTGTAGAAGTCGGCGTGACCGGCGTGCGAGATCCAGGCCTTGGTGCCCTTGAGCCGGTACGACGTGGGGTCGTCCTGGTCATCGGGGACCGCGCGGGTGGTCATCGCGGCGACGTCGGAGCCGGCGCTGCGCTCGGAGAGGCAGTAGGCGCCGAGCTGGTCACCGGAGAGCATGTCCGGCAGCAGTCGCGCCTTCTGCTCGTCCGTGCCGAAGGTCGCCACCGGGTAGCAGGTGAGGCCGTGCACCGACACGCCGACGGCGACGCTCATCCAGACGGAGGCGATCTCCTCGACCACCTGGAGGTACACCTCGTACGGCTGACCTGCGCCACCGAACTCCTCGGGATAGGGCAGCGACAACAGGCCGGCTCGCCCCAGCACCCGGAACGCGTCGAGCGGGAGCTTCGGCGTCGTCGCCGCGGCGCGCTCGGCCTCGTCGACGACGGGCGCGAGCTCCTTGGCGCAGATCTCGCGGGTGAGGTCGATGAGGTCCTGACCCTCCTCGGAGGGCATCAGACGGGTGGCAGGCATGGGTCAAGGGTAGTAGTAGGACGTCCTACTACCTGCATCGTCGAGGTCAGACCCTCCGTGACTCAGCAGAGGTTCCTACCCTGAGGAAAGGTTGCTACCTACCCCGACGGCAGCAACTTCTGCTAGCAGAAGTTGCTGCGGGCCGGGGTGGTGAGGCGTGACTCAGGTATGGCGCGGGGCCGGCTCGACGGGCGTGAGCTCGGGCCGCTTGGCGGTCACCGTGTCGCCGGAGGACTCGCCTCGCAGCCGACGCTGCACCCACGGGGCCAGGTGGGTCCTGGCCCACGCCGCGTTGGCTGCCGTCGCCTGGCGCCGGCCGACGGGCGGCAGCGGGGGCAGGGGGGTGCTCCAGTCGGCCCGGTCGGTGTCGTGGCCCAGGGCGGACAGGGCGTTGAGCGCGACCCGGCGGTGGCCCTCGGTCGTCATGTGGATCCGGTCGTCGGCCCACAGGCGGAAGTCCTTGAGGGCGTCCATGCCCCACTGGTTGATGACGTAGCAGCCGTGCTGCTGGGCGATGCTGAAGATGTTGGCCGAGTGGATCGCGTGCCGGCCGCGCAGGTGGCGCAGCAGGGGAGCGCCCTCCGGGTCGGTCGGGGTCGCCAGCAGGACGTCGCTGCCGGCCTCGCGCAGTCGGATCACCGCGGTCTCGAGGCGGTCGGCGATGGCGTCGAGGTCGGCCTTGGGCCGCAGGATGTCGTTGCCGCCGCCCACCATCGAGACCAGGTCGGGGCGCAGCTCCAGCGCGGCGTCGAGCTGGGATCCGATGACGTCGGCGAGGAGGCGACCGCGCACTGCGAGGTTGGCGTAGGCGAGGTCGCCGCCGGCGTCGTGGGCGATCTGGGCCAGGTGGCCGGCGAGCCGGTCTGCCCAGCCGACGTAGCTGTTCTCGCGCTGCGGGTCGGCGTCCGACATGCCCTCGGTGAACGAGTCGCCGATCGCGACGTAGCGGTGCCAGACCTTGCCGCCGCTCTCCGGCAGGTGGGTCTCGTTGTCGGGCAGCTCGTTGTCGGGCCGCTCGTTGTCGGGCCGCTCGTTGTCGGGCAGCTCGGGGGCGGGGGTCGCATCGGTCACGGCAGGCTCCAGTCGATCGGTTCGGCGCCCTGCTTGACCAGGAGCTCGTTGGCGCGGCTGAACGGCCGGGAGCCGAAGAACCCCGCGTGGGCCGACAGGGGTGAGGGGTGCGGGCTCTCGACCGACGGGACGTCGCCGAGATGGGGGACGAGGTTGCGGGCGTCGCGGCCCCACAGGATCGCGACGAGCGGGCCGCCGCGAGCGACCAGGGCCGAGATGGCCTGCGCCGTGACGGTCTCCCAGCCCTTGCCGCGGTGGCTGGCGGGCTTGCCGGGGTGGACCGTCAGCACCCTGTTGAGCAGCAGCACCCCGCGGTCGGCCCACGGCGACAGGTCGCCGTTGCTGGGTCGCGGCACGCCGAGGTCGGTCTGCAGCTCCTGGTAGATGTTGACCAGGCTGCGGGGCGCCGGCTGCACGTCCGGCGCGACGGAGAACGACAGCCCCACCGCGTGGCCGGGGGTCGGGTAGGGGTCCTGGCCGACGATCAGCACCCGGACGTCGTCGAGCGGCTGCTCGAACGCCCGCAGCACCCGGTCGCCACTCGGTAGATACCCGCGACCGGCCGCGACCTCGGCCCGAAGGAACTCGCCCATCGCCGTGACGGTGTCCGCGACCGGCTCGAGCGCCGCTGCCCACGAAGGGTGGACGAGCTCGGGGAGGGCGGCGGGCGGCATACCCAGAAACGTAAACCCCCTGCTGCGTGCGGTCGCGCCCAGGTCGTTCGGGCGGCACGTCGACGAGGCTGGACACCGAGTGCTGGCTGCCGACGCGGCTGCCTAGGGTGGCTCGGTGAACTCCTTGCGCTGGCCGGTGGTGCTCTTCGACTTCGACGGCACCCTCGCCGACACCATCCCCCTGATCGTCGCCTCCTACCGGCACGCCCTCGCCTCGGTGCTGGGGGAGTCGGCGCACGACGACGAGGTGCGCTCGTGGATCGGTCGCCCGTTGCAGCCGGTGCTCGAGGAGCGTTACCCGGGTCGCGGCGCCGAGCTCACCGACGTCTACCGGGCCTGGAACCTCGACAACCACGACGAGCTGATCCAGACCGTCGACGGCATCCCCGAGCTGCTCGACGACCTCCACGCAGCGGGTGCCCGCACCGGTGTCGTCTCGTCCAAGAAGGCCGCGACCGTCGAGCTCGGCCTGCGCGCGGTCGGCCTCGCCACCCGCATCGACGTGCTGGCGGGCATGGAGGCGACGCCGTTGCACAAGCCCGACCCCGCTCCCCTCCTGTATGCCGCGCAGCGGCTGGGCGTCGGGCCTTCCGACTGCGTCTACATCGGGGACGCGACAGTGGACGTCGAGGCGGCTCGGGCGGCCGGTATGGGCGCGCTCGCCGTCACCTGGGGCGCCGGCAAGCGACCCGCTCTGGAGGCGGCCGGACCGCTCGCCGTGGTCGACGACGCGGTCGGCCTCAGGGCCGAGCTGCTCGGGTCGCCCCGGCCCTAGACTCTGCGGGTGCACGGCTACAGCGACCAGCAGCTCGAAGTCCTCGGCGACGCGATCCTCGCCTACTCCGCCGACCGGTTGAAGCTCGACCCGGTCCCGCTCGACGGGCCGCGGACGCTCGACGAGCTCGACGCCGCGGCCGGGATGACGATCACCCCCGACGGCATCGGCGGCCTCGCGGCCCTCAAGCTGTTCGAGGAGGACCTCGCCCCGGCGTGCATCTCCACCGACCACCCGCGCTACCTGTCCTTCATCCCGTGCGCGCCCACCGAGGCGTCGGCGATGTTCGACCTCGTCGTCGGCGCCTCGTCGATCTACGGCGGCTCCTGGCTCGAGGGGGCCGGAGCGGTGTATGCCGAGAACCAGGCCCTGCGCTGGATCGCCGACCTCGTGGGCCTGCCGTCCGAGGCGGGGGGCGTCTTCGTCCCCGGCGGCACGATCGGCAACCTCTCCGCCCTGGTCGCCGCCCGTCACACCGCCCGGATGGAGGCGACCCACCAGAGCCGCCGCGGTGAGGGCGCCCGCCCGTGGCGCGTCGCAGCCACCCACGGCGCGCACTCCTCGATCCAGTCGGCGTGCGACGTCATGGACGCCGAGTTCGTCGGGGTCGAGGTGGACGAGTCCGGCCGCCTCACCGGGCCGCTGCTGCGCGAGGTCCTGCTCGAGCACGGCCCCGAGACCTTCTTCGCCGTCGTCGCCACCTCCGGGACGACCAACTTCGGCATCGTCGACGACCTCGAGTCGGTCTCCGCGGTGTGCCGGGAGTTCGGGATCTGGTTCCACGTCGATGGTGCCTATGGCGGCGCCGGCCTCGCCGCCCCGTCGGTGCGCCACCTCTACGCCGGCATCGAGCACGCGGACTCGTTCATCGTCGACCCGCACAAGTGGCTCTTCGCCCCGTTCGACTGCTGTGCCCTGCTCTACCGCGACCCGGCCCTGGCGAGGGCCGCGCACACCCAGCACGCGTCATACCTCGATGTCCTCACCGGCACCCCCGACTGGAACCCGACGGACTACTCCGTCGGCCTGACCCGTCGTGCGCGTGGCCTGCCGTTCTGGTTCAGCCTCGCCACCCACGGGACGGGGGCCTACACCGAGGCAGTCGAGCGGACCCTGGCCGTGACCCGGTTCGCCGCCGAGGAGATCGGGCGCCGCGACTACGTCGAGGTCGTGCGCGAGCCCGACCTGTCGGTCGTGGTGTTCAGGCGGATCGGCTGGTCGCCCGCGGAGTACCAGCAATGGTCCGACCGGCTGCTGGCAGACCAGTTCGCCTTCGTCGTGCCCACGTCGCACGACGGCGAGACGCTGACGCGGTTCGCCATCGTCAACCCGAGGACCTCCGAGGAGGACATCACCGCCATCCTCGACACCATGGCCTGAGGGCCCGCGCCTGCTCGGTTCGCGACCGCGCGGGATCCTGACCGCCCAGAGGTCGTGACCGGGCAAGGATCGTGACCTTGGGCCCTGTCCCTCCCGGACAGCACCGGCTTGGGTGGAGCCGGAGGGGACGGTGGTGGCCATGGTCGTGACGGCGCACAGGGCGGTGACCCGCCCGCCGGCGGAATGGGCCGTGGTCCTGCTGCTCGGCTTCCTCGGGCTGACCGCGGTCGCTGGTGGGTTCGTCATGACGACCGGTGTCGGCGGGTCGCAGGTGCGTCCTCCCGCAGACTGGCTCGACGAGATCCCCCTCGTCTCCAGCTGGGTGGTGCCCGGCCTGGTGCTGATGCTGGGCTTCGGGGTGGGGTCCCTCGTGACTGCCAGGGGCATGCTGCGCAGGTCGAGATGGGGTTGGCTGAGCTGGGCCCAGCACCTGACCGGCGAACACTGGTCGTGGCTCGCGGCGATGGTCCTCGGGGCGGGCCAGGTGCTGTGGATTGCCCTCGAGCTGGTCTACCTGCCCGAGGTCTCGTGGTTCCACCCCCTCTACGGAGCCGTCGGTCTCGCCCTGGCGTTGCTGCCGCTGAGTGCGTCCGTACGGGCCGACCTGGCCGTCGAGACCGCTCCGCGACGGCCCGGCGCCCGGTCCACAGTGGCCCTGTGAGGCTGCTGGGACTGGTGTGGCAAGGCCTGGGCGACCGCGCACGGGCGACGCGCCGAACAGAATGACAAGCGTGTGATTCCCTCCGTATAGTTGCCCTCGCAAGGCACCGTCACGAAGGGTCGAGAGTGAACGCCGCACACGAGCAGGATCACGTCAGCGCCGCAGCAGGGCTGAGCGAGCGCGACCGCGAGATCATCGCCTTCGAGCGGCAGTGGTGGAAGTACGCCGGGGCCAAGGAGCAGGCCATCAAGGAGCTCTTCGACATGAGCGCCACCCGCTACTACCAGGTGCTCAACGCCCTCATCGACTCCCCGGCCGCGCTCGAGGCCGACCCGATGCTCATCAAGCGGCTCCGCCGGCTGCGCGCCTCGCGCCAGCGCGCCCGCAGCGCCCGCAGGCTCGGCATCCAGCTGTAGCCAGCACCCAGACACAGTCACGCCCGTCCAGAATCGACTGGACGGGCGTCGCTGTGTCCCGAGGACCCGCGTGCTTCGCAGGTTTGGGGGCCAGAAGGTGAGCCAGGGTTCACCTTCTGGCCCCCAAACCCGGGGGTGGTGCGATGTCCGCGGTATGGCGCGTGCGGGCTCTGCGCGCGCCATACCTCCTCCGCGTGCTTGACTGCCGCCGTGACCGACGTGCGCACCCGCCCTGCGGGACCCGACGACGCCCTGGTCCTCGCCGGCCTGACGCTGCAGTGCGCGCTGCACCGCGGGGGCACTCCGGAGCCGGGGTTCCTCGACAGGTTCGGCCGCGCCTGGTCCGCCCAGGTCCGCAACCGGCCGGCGTGGATCGCCGAGGTGGGCGACCAGCACGCGGGCTACCTCCAGGCCGCCGTCGTGCCCGCCCTGCCCTGGCCAGGTCGCGGTGATGCCGGTGGGGTCCTGTTCATCGACACCTTCTTCGTGCGTCCCACCCACCGGGGGATGAGTGTCGGCGAGCACCTGCTGCGGGCGTCCGCCGACTGGTCGCGGGCCCAGGGCCTCACCGAGGTCCGCATGACGGCAGGGAAGTTCACCCGTCCGATGGTCGAGCGGGTCGGGTTCGTCCCACACGCCGCGGCCCACCACCTGGAGCTGACGTGACCCGTGGCCTGCGGATCGGCTCGATCGTCGTCAACGTCTCCGACGTGCCGAGGGCGATGGCCTTCTGGACGCAGGCTCTCGGCTACGAGCCGCGCTACGAGCCCGAGCCGGACTGGGTGATCCTCCAGCCCATCGACGGTGACGGCCCCAACCTCTCGCTCAACCTCGGCGAGAGCCGACCCGAACCCTTCCCGCACATCCACCTCGACCTCTACGCGCCCGACCAGGGCGTCGAGGTGGAGCGGCTCCTGGAGCTCGGTGCCAGCCGGGTCGAGGACTGGCCCTACCCCGACGAGCCGCACGACTTCGTCGTCCTCGCGGACCCGGACGGCAACCGCTTCTGCGTCATCGACGCCTCCGAGGACTGAGCGCGTGCGGCCCGGACCGACCAACACCCTGACCGACGTCCGCGGGGTGCGTGTCGGGCACGCCACCCGCACCGAGCCCGGTTGGCTCACCGGCACCACGGTCGTCCTCGCCCCGGAAGCAGGCGCGGTGGCCGGTGTCGACGTGCGCGGCGGCGCCCCGGGCACCCGCGAGACCGACCTCCTCGACCCCCGCAACCTCGTCGACCGGGTCAACGCCGTGGTGCTCACCGGCGGCAGCGCCTTCGGTCTCGCCGCCGCCGACGGTGTGGTGCAACGCCTGTATGCCGCCGGGCTCGGTTGGCCGATGGGCGAGCCGGGCCAGGTGGTGCCGATCGTGCCGGCAGCTGTGCTGTTCGACCTCGGGCGCGGTGGAGAGTTCGGGAACGCACCGGGCGCCGCCGACGGTGCCGCCGCGTTCGACGCCGCCGTCGCGACATCGGCCGAAGGCGCCGAGGGGGCCGACACCGTGCCCGTCGAGCAGGGCTGTGTCGGTGCAGGCACCGGCGCCAGGGTCGGCGGCCTCAAGGGCGGGATCGGTTCTGCCAGTGCGGTGCTCGACGACGGGACGACCGTCGCTGCCCTCGTCGCGGTCAACGCCATCGGCACGGCGGTCGACGACCGGACGGGCGAGCTGTGGGCCACCCGGTTCGGTCTCGGTGGCGAGTTCGACCACCTCGGCGCCCCGACCGAGGCGGACCTGGCCGCGGCCCGCGAACGGGCCGCTGCGGCATACGAGGGGCAGCCGATCCGACCGGGTACGGCGACGACGATCGGGGTCATCGCGACCGACGCCACCCTCACCAAGGCGCAGTGCCAGAAGGTGAGCGGGCTCGGGCACGACGGCCTCGCCCGGGCGCTCCACCCGGTGCACACGCTGCTGGACGGCGACACCCTGTTCACCCTCGCCACGGGGGAGCGGCCCGTGCCCGACCTGCCGTCGCTGCACGCACTGATGGTGGCTGCCGGCGACTGCGTGACCCGGGCAGTCGCCCACGCGGTCCTCGCCGCCACCTCGGTCGCCAACGACGCGGTGGACCTGCGCTCCTACAGTGACGCGTTCCCCTCGGCTGTCAGGATGGGGTGATGAGCAACGACTGGAGCACGCCCGAAGGACTCGCTGCGATCAAGGACGCGCTGGCCGCGACCATCGACGGGTGGCAGGCCCCGGTCGCGTACGGCGTGGGGATCAGTCCGGCGTCGAGCTCCCCCGAGCTGGAGTTCCCGCACGTCAACGCCCCGGGCGGCACGCACGGGCTCCCGGCCGTCGTCTTGGCCAAGATCGTGGGTCACGCGAACGGCACCGCGACCTATCCGCTGTCGCGCTCGCAGCTCGAGGCGGCGGTGGAGACGTTGCGCCCGGCCGAGGCGTGCACCTCGGTGGAGCACCCCAACCTCGCGGCCTTCCGGACCGTCCTGGCCGAGCTCGACTCCAACCCGGCGCGTGAGGCCCAGGTCGTCTTCGTCGGCGACCTGGAGGACCCAGTGTCCTCGGAGGCGGACGCCACCCTGCGCACCCTCGTGTCCTAGCCGACCAGCCTGCCGAGGAGCGCCATGCACGACGACCGCCGCCTGATCGAAGGCCGCCTGCGTCGGACCCTGCAGCGGGTCGATGACGCTGTCTGGTCCGCACCCGTGCCGGTCGACCTCGGCCGCTGGGACGCACCGGGCGAGCCGGTGCCCGTCGAAGAGGGCCTGGCCGCGCCCTTCGCCCCGGCTCAGGTCGGCGACCGGTGGGGCCCGCCCTGGGGCACCACCTGGTGGCGCATCCGCGCGACCGTGCCTGACTCGCACGCGGGCCGGCCGGTGGACCTGCGCCTCGACCTCGGGTTCGACTCGGGCCACGACGGGTTCCACGTCGAAGGGCTCGTCTACCGCGCGGACGGCACCCCGGTGAAGGGGCTCAACCCGCACAACCAGTGGGTGCGGGTGGCCGACGAGGCCGCGGGTGGTGAGGAGGTCGAGCTGTTCGTCGAGGCTGCGTCCAACCCGCTCCTGCTCGGCGGTGGGGGCTTCGACTTCCGCCCGACGCCGCTCGGTGACCGGCTCACCGCCGGCGACCAGCCCAGGTACGCCGTGGTGCGCGCCGAGCTCGCGGTCTTCGAACAGGAGGCGTGGGAGCTCCTGCAGGACCTCGAGGTGCTCGGACAGCTCGCGGCCGAGCTGTCCGAGGGCGACCCTCGGCAGTGGCAGCTGCTGCGCGCGATCGACCGGTCGTGCGACGCCATCGACACGTCCGACATCGCCGGATCGGCCTCTGCAGCAAGGACTTTGCTCGCCGGTGTCCTCGCCGACCCCGCTCGGGCGAGCGCCCACCGCATCTCCGCCGTCGGGCATTCCCACATCGACTCGGCCTGGTTGTGGCCCGTGCGCGAGACCGTCCGCAAGGTCGCCCGCACCAGCTCGAACGTCCTGGCCCTCATGGACGACCACCCCGAGCTGGTCTACGCCATGTCGTCGGCGCAGCAGTTCGCGTGGCTGCGCGACCACCGGCCCGAGGTATGGCGCGGAGTGCTCGAGCGCGTGCGCGAAGGCCGGTTCGTGCCCGTCGGCGGGATGTGGGTCGAGTCCGACACGAACATGCCCGGTGGCGAGGCGCTGGCCCGTCAGCTCAACCACGGGAAGCGGTTCTTCCTCGACGAGTTCGGGATCGAGACCCGCGAGGTGTGGCTGCCGGACTCGTTCGGGTACACCGCCGCCCTGCCGCAGCTCATCGCGCTCTCGGCGTCGCAGTGGTTCCTCACGCAGAAGATCTCGTGGAACACGACGAACCGGTTCCCGCACCACACCTTCCGCTGGGAGGGGCTGGACGGTACCCGCGTCTTCACCCACTTCCCGCCCGCCGACACCTACAACTCCGAGGTCTCGGGCGCCGAGGTCGCGCACGCCGCCCGCAACTTCTCCGACAAGGGGGACGCGACGCGCTCGCTGCTGCCGTTCGGCTGGGGCGACGGTGGTGGCGGACCCACCCGCGAGATGCTCGCCCGGGCGTCGCGCCTGCGCGACCTCGACGGCTCGCCGCGGGTCGAGATCGAGCGGCCCGACGCCTTCTTCGCCAAGGCCGAGGCGGAGTACCCCGACGCCCCGGTGTGGGTCGGCGAGCTCTACCTCGAGATGCACCGCGGCACCTACACGTCGCAGGCCAAGACCAAGCAGGGCAACCGCCGCAGCGAGCACCTGCTCCGCGAGGCCGAGCTGTGGGCGAGCACCGCGACAGTCCGCACCGGGGCGCCATACCCGTCCGAGGAGCTGGACCGGATCTGGAAGGTGGTGCTGCTGCAGCAGTTCCACGACATCCTGCCCGGCTCGTCGATCGGGTGGGTGCACCGCGAGGCGGTCGCCAACTACGAGGCGGTGGCCGCCGAGCTCGGGGTGATCATCGAGGTGGCGCAGGCGACGCTCGCGGGTGAGGGCGACGTGGAGGTCGTCTTCAACGCGGCCCCGCACGAGCGCGCGGGCGTCATCGGTGGCGCGGCCGGTCCGCTTTCGTCGGGCGAGGCGGCAGCCGCGCGCCGCCGTCGAGGTCGTCGCCGACGGTGACGGGTGGGTGCTGTCCAACGGGCTCGTCCGCGCGGTCGTCGACGCCCGGGGCCTGCTCACGTCGGTCGTCGACGCCGCGACGGGGCGGGAGGCCCTGGCCCCGGGATCGGCGGGCAACCTCCTCCAGCTCCACCCGGACACGCCCGCAGCCTGGGATGCCTGGGACCTGGACGCGTCCTACCGCCACACGTGGACCGACCTCACCGAGGTCTCCTCGATCTCGGTGGTGGACGGTGGCGTCCGCGTGGAGCGAAGGTTCGGGGAGTCGACGGTCACGCAGCTTCTGACGCTGACGCCGGGCGAGCCCCGGGTGGACGTCGACACCGAGGTCGACTGGCTCGAGCGCGAGAAGATCCTCAAGGCGGGCTTCGACCTCGACGTGACGACCGAGCGCTCGACCGCCGAGGTGCAGTTCGGCCACGTCCACCGCCCGACCCACACCAACACGTCCTGGGATGCGGCGAAGTTCGAGATCTGCGCCCACCGCTGGGTCCACGTCGGCGAGCCCGGCTACGGCGCGGCCGTCGTCAACGACTCGACCTACGGCCACGACGTCACCCGTCGCGACCGCGAGGGCGGTGGCACGTCGACGCAGGTCCGGCTCTCGCTGCTTCGTGCCCCACAGAGCCCGGACCCGGTGGCCGACCTCGGGGTGCACCGCCTCCGGTATGCCGTCGTCCCCGGCGCCGACATCGCCGACGCCATCCGGGAGGGGTACCGCCTCAACCTGCCGTTGCGGGTGGTCCGGGGCTCGGGAGCGGCCGTGGAGCCGTTGGTCTCGGTGACCGCGGGCTCCGCTGTCGTCGAGGCGGTCAAGCTGGCGGACGACGGTTCGGGTGACGTGGTGGTCCGGCTCTACGAGTCGCTGGGGTCCCGGAGCTCGACGACCGTGCTGGCGGGTTTCGAGCACACGGGCGTCGAGACGGTCGACCTGCTCGAACGCCCGCTGCCCACCGAGGGTGTCGAGGTCGTCGACGGTGGCGTCAGGCTGGCTCTGCGCCCCTTCCAGGTGGTGACGCTGCGCTTCACCCGAGCCTCCTGACGCGGCCGGAGAGGGCTTGGGGTGGTCGGGTCAGGTCTCGGCGTCCATCGCGTCGAAAGCCAGCTCGACCGTCTCGAGGACCATGTCGCTGGACGACGCGTCGAGCGGGGTGAGGCGGTGCACCACGGGGAAGGCCCCCCGGAACTGCCACGCCAGCACCGGGGACCGGGTGGCGTCCAGGAGTCGCACGACGACGTTGCGATCGACCGACGGGTCGCCGTCGCGGGCTGCCGTCCACCAGTTCCACAGCTCGAGGTCTGCCGTCAGCCCGCGGGTGAGCACCAGGTGGGAGTAGTGCGACAGGCCCGGCGTCTTCGTGGACGCCGAGGTCCTGTCGGTGCCGGAGCGATGGGCGACCTCGTCGACGACGGCCTGCGGGAGCTCGACGCGCGAGAACGCGGAGGTGACGAGGCCGTCGATCTCGACCTGGAAGTTCGAGCTCTCGATCGGCTCGGGCGGGGTGGCCATGGCTCAGGGTGGCACCGGGAGCCAGCCCCGCGCCATACCCGGGACGGGCTGGACCACCCCGCGCCCCGGCTTGGCTCGGGCACGGTGGGTCAGACCGCGTCCCAGGCCTCGCCACGGACGACGGTGCGGTCGCCGGGCTCGGCCACCCACAGCTCCGGCTCGCCCGGCGCGAACGGCCCCTCTGCAGACCACAGGCGGGCGCTCGACGCGCCGAGCGTCAGCACCCGACGGTCACCCGCGTGGATCAGCCTGAACGCCCCGCTCACCACGCCCCACACCGTGTCGTCGAGCTCATCGAGCAAAGGCTCGGAGCCGTCGTCGCAGGCGTCGCAGCCGCAGTACGGAACCACCGCCAGCACCCAGGCGGGATCGCCCACCCCGACCACCAGCCCGGCGTCGCGGACGTCCTCGATCCGCGTGTGTGCGACCACCAGCGGCAGGGTGCCCGGAGCGGTCGGGACGAGTCGGTCGGTGCCGGTGACGACGACCCCGGGGAGGTCGTGCCACTGGGCCGCGGTCCCGTCCTCACACACCGCCAGTCCGGCGTCGGTCAGGACCGTGACCCACGCTGCCCAGCGAGCACCGAGCAGCCGGTACTTGGCGGGGTCGACCACGTGGGAGTACCACTCCAGCGGCGGCGAGCGGTCCAGCCCCCACCCGGCTCGCGGGTCCGGCCACGGCAACAGCCCCCGCGCCGTGGTGGCGAAGGCCTCGTCGAGCGCCATGACCAGCGCGTCCCGGTCCACGACCCGACGGTATGCCGCGAGGTCCGGTCCCGTCGCCCGGTTTCCCTCGGCGGGGGTGGGGTGCCTCCGCCGGTGATCACCGTGACGCCATACCAACCCCACCCGCGGGGCCCGACCGCTGCCAGTGATCACAGTGAGCGCCGCAGCGCCCGGCGCGGCGGACCCGACGACGCCGAGCTGATCACAGTGACCGGACAGGCGTCGTCGAGGTGACGGCTGGACGACGCCGAGTGATCACAGTGACCCCTGGCCGCGGGCGGGGCCGTAGAGACCCGGGAGTCGTTTGCACTCTCAGGGGGAGAGTGCCAATAATGGCGTTAGCACTCTCATCATGAGAGTGACAATCATGGCCTCAAAGTGAGGTCCGGGGAACGTGTGCGACGTGAGCCGCCGGAACCGGGCCGTCCGTCGCGGGCACGGCGAGGCCGCCACACACGATTCGCGTGGGAGGAACCACCCGAATGGCCAAGATCATCGCATTCGATGAAGAGGCACGTCGCGGCCTCGAGCGGGGCATGAACATCCTCGCCGACGCCGTCCGCGTCACCCTCGGTCCGAAGGGCCGCAACGTCGTCCTCGAGAAGAAGTGGGGCGCCCCCACGATCACCAACGATGGTGTGTCCATCGCCAAGGAGATCGAGCTCGACGACCCGTACGAGAAGATCGGTGCCGAGCTCGTCAAGGAGGTCGCCAAGAAGACCGACGACGTCGCCGGCGACGGCACCACCACCGCCACCGTGCTGGCCCAGGCCCTCGTCAAGGAGGGTCTGCGCAACGTTGCGGCAGGCGCCAACCCGATGGCCCTCAAGCGCGGGATCGAGAAGGCCGTCGAGGCCGTCTCCGCCCAGCTGCTCGAGATGGCCAAGGACGTCGAGACCAAGGAGCAGATCGCTTCGACGGCCTCGATCTCCGCTGCTGACCCCCTGATCGGCGAGATGATCGCCGAGGCCATGGACAAGGTCGGCAAGGAAGGCGTCATCACCGTCGAGGAGAGCAACACCTTCGGCCTCGAGCTCGAGCTCACCGAGGGCATGCGCTTCGACAAGGGCTACATCAGCCACTACTTCGTGACTGACACCGAGCGCATGGAGGCCGTGCTCGAGGACCCCTACGTCCTCGTCGTGAACTCCAAGATCTCCGGCATCAAGGACCTGCTGCCCCTCCTCGAGAAGGTCATGCAGTCCGGCAAGCCGCTGCTCATCATCGCCGAGGACGTCGACGGCGAGGCCCTGTCCACCCTGGTGGTCAACAAGATCCGTGGCACCTTCAAGTCCGTCGCCGTCAAGGCCCCGGGCTTCGGTGACCGTCGCAAGGCCATGCTGGCCGACATCGCCATCCTCACCGGTGGCCAGGTCATCTCCGAGGAGGTCGGCCTCAAGCTCGACACCGCTGAGCTCGACCTGCTCGGCCGTGCGCGCAAGGTCGTCGTCACCAAGGACGAGACCACGATCGTCGAGGGTGCGGGCGACAACGACCAGATCCAGGGTCGCGTCAACCAGATCCGCGCCGAGATCGACAAGTCGGACAGCGACTACGACCGCGAGAAGCTGCAGGAGCGCCTGGCCAAGCTGGCCGGTGGCGTTGCAGTCATCAAGGCCGGTGCCGCGACCGAGGTCGAGCTCAAGGAGCGCAAGCACCGCATCGAGGACGCCGTGCGCAACGCCAAGGCTGCCGTCGAGGAGGGGATCGTCGCCGGTGGTGGCGTTGCCCTGCTCCAGGCGACCAAGGCCGCGTTCGAGAAGCTCGAGCTCGAGGGTGACGAGGCCACCGGCGCGAACATCGTTCGTGTCGCTGCGTCCGCTCCGCTCAAGCAGATCGCGATCAACGCCGGCCTCGAGGGCGGCGTCGTCTCCGAGAAGGTCTCCAACCTGCCCTCCGGACACGGCCTCAACGCCGCGACCGGCGAGTACGTCGACCTGATCGCCGCGGGCATCATCGACCCGGCGAAGGTGACGCGTTCCGCGCTGCAGAACGCTGCGTCGATCGCCGCGCTGTTCCTCACCACCGAGGCCGTCATCGCGGACAAGCCCGAGAAGGCTTCCGCTGCCGCGCCCGGTGGCGACGAGATGGGTGGCATGGGCTTCTGAGCCCAGCTCCTCACCGAGTCACCAGCACGACACGAAGGGCGGTTCCCCGAGAGGGGGGCCGCCCTTCGGCGTTCAGTGGGGTTAGGTGCCCGCGGGGCAGGCGGTGCGTGTAGAAACAGTGGGTGCCCGATCTCGACGACAGTCCCCTGACCCTCGGCCCGCTCCTGCGTCACGTGGGGGAGACGAGTGCGACGGTCTGGGTCCAGACCCGGCACACGGCGACCGTCACGGTGCGGGCGTTCGGCCGGTCGTGGCAGGCGCCGACGTTCGCCGCCCACGGCCACCACTACGCGCTCGTGGTCCTCGACGGGCTCGAGCCGGGGCAGCGCAGCGAGTACCAGGTCGACATCGACGGTGTGCAGGTCTGGCCGTCCACGGCCGAGGCGACCGGATCCCTGGCCGCGAGCCTCCCGCCCAGCCGGATCACGACCCTGGTCCACAGCGAGCCGACCCGGATGGCCTTCGGCTCGTGCCGCACGAGCGTGCCGCACGACGCGGAGGGCAACAAGAGCAACGGTGTCGACGCCCTGCGGGCGTTCGCCCACCACCTGACCCGGACCGACCCGGCGCTGTGGCCTCACCTCGTGGTCTTCCTCGGCGACCAGGTGTACGCCGACGAGACCTCCGAGGAGATGCGCGAGTTCATCGCCACGCGCCGCAGCCTCGACGAGCCGCCGGGCGAGGAGCTCAAGGACTACGTGGAGTACGCCCACCTCTACCGGTTGGCGTGGACCGACCCGCTCAACCGGTGGCTGCTGTCGACCCTGCCGAGCGCCATGATCTTCGACGACCACGACATCCGCGACGACTGGAACACCTCGCAGGACTGGCACCGCGAGATGAACCAGAAGCCGTGGTGGCACGACCGCATCGTCGGGGGGCTGGCGTCGTACTGGGTCTACCAGCACATCGGCAACCTCGGGCCCGAGGAGCTGGCGCAGGACGAGGTCTGGCAGCTGATCGCCCGGCACGCGGAGTCGGGAGCCGAGGGCGAGCTCGACCTGACCGAGGTGCTCGACACGCTCGCTGCCCGGGTCGACGAGCACCCCGAGACCTACCGGTGGAGCTATGCCCGCGATCTCGGCGAGTCCCGGCTCGTCGTCGTCGACAGCAGGGCGGCGCGCCTGCTCGAGCCGGACCGTCGTTCGATCCTCGACGACGACGAGATGGCCTGGTTCGACGAGCACCTGCGCGGCGACGTCGACCACCTGTTCATCGGCACCTCGCTGCCGTTCCTCATGGCGCAGGGCATCCACGACCTCGAGGCGATCAACGAGGCGATGGCCGAGGGTGCCTGGGGCCCGCGGGTCGGCCCGTTGGGGCGAGAAGATGCGCCGCGCCCTGGACCTCGAGCACTGGGCCGCCTTCCAGGAGGGCTTCGCCAAGGTCCTGGCCATGGTCATCGAGGTCGCCGACGGCAAGCGCGGTAAGCCGCCGGGAACGATCACGTTCCTGTCCGGCGACGTGCACAACTCCTACGTCACCGAGATCACGCCTGACCAGCTCCCTGCCGGCTCCAGCCGCATCATCCAGGCGGTCTGCTCGCCGATCCGCAACCCGCTGCCCCGGCAGGCACGCATCGCCCAGGCCATGCTGGGCAAGGGGTTGGCGCGCCCGCTCAAGCTGTTGGTGCGGCGCACCGCCAAGGTGCCCAACGCGCCATACGACTGGCCGATGACCGAGGGGCCGTGGTTCGACAACAACCTCGCGACGCTAGAGGTCCGCGGCCGCGGCCTGGTGATGCGCTGGGACATGGGGGTGGTCAAGGGCGAGCGGTATGACGCGCCCGACCTCGAGCAGGTCGCGCGCGTCGTCATCAGCTGACGTGCGTCCCGGTCTGTCCCTGTTGCGGCTGTTCTGTCCCCCCGCCTCGGCCACCGTGTTTCAGGGTGGGGTCAGGGGCAGCTCGGGGTCTAACCTGAGGGTGGAGCATCGTGGGCGCCCCTAGCGTTGTCACCCGTGAGAACCACCACCCCGAGCCAGGGAGTCCCGATGACGTCCACGCCTTCGTCCACCACCAGGTCCGCGCCCGTCGACGACGGGACGCGAGGGCCCGCCGCCCGCGTCCGGGAGCTGACCAAGGTCTACGGCAAGGGTGAGGCCGAGGTCCGGGCGCTGGCCGGGGTCAGCCTCGACATCGCGGCCGGCGAGTTCACCGCGATCATGGGGCCCTCGGGCTCGGGCAAGTCGACGCTGATGCACTGCGCCGCCGGCCTCGATGCGGCCACCGCGGGTGAGGTCTACATCGGCGACGTCGACATCACCCAGCTCAAGGACAAGGCGCTGACCACCCTGCGACGAGACCGGGTGGGCTTCGTCTTCCAGTCCTTCAACCTGATTCCCACGCTCACTGCAGAGGAGAACATCCTCCTGCCGCTGGCCATCGCCGGACGCAAGGCCGAGCCGTCGTGGTTCGACCTCGTCATCGACACGGTGGGGCTGCGCGACCGGCTCAGCCACCGGCCGGGCGAGCTGTCCGGCGGTCAGCAGCAGCGCGTCGCCTGCGCCCGAGCCCTGGTGAGCAAGCCCGAGATCGTGTTCGCCGACGAGCCGACGGGCAACCTCGACTCGACGTCGGGCGCCGAGGTGCTGAACTTCCTGCGGCGTAGCGTCGACGAGTTCGGCCAGACGATCGTCATGGTGACCCACGACCCGGTGGCGGCCGCCCACACGGACCGGGTGGTCTTCCTCGCCGACGGTGCCGTCGTCGACGAGATGCGCGAGCCCAGCGCCGAGAAGATCCTCGAGCGGATGAAACGCCTGGACACCCGCCTGCAGTCCCCGGCGTCGGACGGCATGGCACCGGGCGCCCCCGCAGCCACCGCAGCCACAGCGCCAGCCGCCACCGCGCCGGAGGCCTGACGATGCTGCGCGCCAGCTGGAAGAGCCTGCTCGGCCGCAAGCTGCGGTTGTTCATGAGCGCCTTCGCGATCATCCTGGGCGTCGCGTTCGTGTCGGGGTCGTTCATCTTCACCGACACCCTCGGCAAGGCCTTCGACGGCATCGTCAACACCGTCGGCGACGTGGTCGTCCGCCCGGTCACCGCCAGCTCGGACTTCAACTCGGGCCCCACGTCCAAGACCGTGCCGGCGACCCTGGTCGCCTCGCTCCGGTCCGTGCCGGGCGTGGCCCGCGCCGACGGCAACGTCAGCGACCCCACGACGTTCGTCATCTCCAGCAAGGGCAAGATCATCGGCGGCGGGGGGCCGCCCGGCCTCGGCCTCAGCCACAACGACGCGCCCACCTCTGCCGGCGATCCGCCGGCCACCCTGTCGAAGGGGCGCTGGCCCAGCACGAGCGGGGAGGTGGTCCTCGACGCCGGCACCGCCGAGCGCGCGGGTTACGTGGTCGGTGACACCGTGCGACTCGTGACGAGCGGGTCGCGACCCATCGTCACGGCGAAGCTCGTCGGCCTTGCCGAGTTCAAGGGTGGTCTCGTGGGGGCGACGCTGGCCTTCTTCGACCCCAGGACCGCCCAGCAGCTCTACTACGGCGGCAAGGACCAGTTCACCGACGCGTGGGTCACCGCGAAGGACGGCACCAGCGCCGAGGACCTGGCCAAGGCCGTGCAGGCCAAGCTCCCGTCCGGGTTCGAGGCGGTCACGGGTGCCTCGGTCGCCAAGGAGACCGCCACGGGGGTCAACAAGGCGCTCAACTTCATCAACGTCTTCCTGCTCGTCTTCGCCGGGATCGCGTTGTTCGTGGGGTCGTTCCTCATCATCAACACCTTCTCGATCCTCGTCGCCCAACGCAGCCGTGAGCTCGCGATGCTGCGCGCCCTCGGTGCGGGCCGGCACCAGGTCACCCGGTCGGTGCTCTTCGAGGCGTTCGTCGTCGGCCTCTTCGGCTCGACCGTGGGTCTGGGCTGCGGCTTCCTGCTGGCCATCGGGATCCGCACGCTGTTCGCGCAGTTCGGGCTCGACCTCAGCGGGTCGCCGCTGGTCTTCCAGCCCCGCACCGCCCTCATCGCGTATGCCGTGGGGCTCGTCGTGACGATGGTGGCGGCCTACCTGCCCGCCCGCCGCGCCGGCGCGATGCCCCCGGTGGCGGCGATGCGTGACGACGTCGCGCTGCCTGAGTCCACCCTGCTCCGACGGGTCTGGCTCGGGTCCGTGCTGTTCGTGGCCGGCGTCTTCGCCACCTGTCTCGGCGCCTTCACCCCGGTCGACAACAGTGCCTACTGGGTCGGCGGTGGTGTGCTCGGGCTCGTGCTCGCGGCGATCCTCACCTCCCCGGTGATCGGCCGGCCGGTGATCGCGCTGCTGGGCTGGGTCTATCGGCGGCTCTTCGGGGCGGTCGGGGTGATGGCCGAGCAGAACGCCGTCCGCAACCCCCGCCGCACCGCTGCCACGGCCTCCGCGCTGATGATCGGCCTCACCCTGGTCGCCATGATGTCGGTGTTCGGCGCCTCGGCGAAGGCCAGCGTCGACAAGTCGATCAGGACCACGTTCGCCGCGGACTACGTCGTCTCCAACGCCGTCGGACAGCCCTTCTCGACCCAGGTGACCAAGGACATCGCCGCCGTGCCCGGCGTGGCGACGGTGAGCCCGTTGCGCTACCTGCCCGTGTCGCTCGACGGCGATCGCGGGTTCGCGGCAGCCATCGACCCAGGGGCGTTCGAGAAGGCGGTGCCGCTGGAGTTCTCGGCCGGCTCGCTCAGCAAGCTCACCGGCAAGACCGTGCTGGTGTCGCAGGACCGGGCCAACAAGCAGCAGCTGTCTCTCGGCAGCACGGTGCGCGGCGAGGTGGCAGGCCAGAAGGACACCTACACCGTGGGCGGCATCTTCGTCACGTCGGCATCGGTCCCCAACTCGATCCTCATCAGCCTGCAGACGGCCAAGGCGGCGGGCGTGCCCGAGCAGGACAGCGCCGACTTCGTGGTGCGTGACCGCGGTGCGAACCCGGCCGTGGTGCAGGCGGCGATCGAGAAGGTCATCGCCGACGTGCCGACGGTGACGCTGAAGGACCAGGACGCCTTTGCCGCCGAGCAGCGGGCGCCCATCGACCAGCTGCTCTACATCATCTACGCGTTGCTCGGGCTCGCCGTGATCATCGCCATCCTCGGGATCATCAACACCCTGGCGCTGTCGGTGATCGAGCGGACCCGCGAGATCGGTCTGCTGCGCGCGGTCGGCCTGAGCCGCCGCCAGCTGCGGATGATGCTGCGCCTCGAGTCGGTGGCGATCGCGCTGCTCGGCGCGGTGCTCGGCGTCGTCCTGGGCCTGGTGGCGGGGTGGGCTCTGCAGCGCAGCCTCGCCGACCAGGGGATCGACGTCCTCGCGATCCCCGGCCTGCAGCTCGCGATCTTCGTGGTGCTTGCCGGGTTCGTCGGCGTGCTCGCAGCACTCTGGCCCGGCCGCAGGGCCGCCCGCCTGGACGTCCTGCGGGCGATCACCACCGAGTAAGGGCGCTGCGGCACGAGACAGGCACCGCCCGTACCGGGCCCACGGTCCGGGCGGTGCCGCCTCAGCTGAACATCCGCAGCGTCTGCGCCTCCGTCTCGGCGTACTGCACCCCTGCGGCCGCGAGCACCGTGCCGATCGAGTCGAGCGACGCACGCACCTGCCGCTGGGTGCCTTGCCACTCGATGACGAGCGCCTGGAACCGGGTGGCCGCGGTGCCGGTCCACGCTCCCTGCAGGCCGCCCAGCCGAGCCATCATCGCGCTCACCTGTCCGTCGATCTCGCTCGAGATGCGGGCGATGTCGCCCGATGCTGTCTGGATCTGGCCGGTGTCCACCTGGAACTGTGCGGTCATGACCGTCCCTCCTCGCGGGTCGTCGGTGCCCCGTGACACCGTTTCCCTGTGAGGCTAGGCCCGCCGCCCGAACCGGCCGCGAGGTTTTCCACAGGGGTGGCTGCGGCGAGGTAGCGTCGGCTCGTGAGCATCTGGATCGACCCGCCGGCCTGGCCCGCCCACGGACGGTTGTGGTCCCACCTGGTCAGCGACACGTCATACGCCGAACTGCACGACTTCGCTGCAGCGCAAGGGATTCCCCGTCGCGGGTTCGAAGGTGACCACTACGACGTGCCGCAGGAACGGTATGCCGCGCTCGTCGCCGCCGGCGCGCAGGAGGTGCCCGGCAAGGAGATCGTGCGCATCCTGCAGCGCAGTGGCCTGCGGATCCAGAAACGCAAGCACGAGAAGGTGATCCACTCCGTCCCCGAGGCGTCGTGGCTGCCTCCCGGCTCCCGGGCCGATGTCATCAGCTCACGACAGGCGGAGCCGCCCGTCAGCACCGTGGTCGTGCGCCTCGCCCTGGTGCGCGGCCCGGAGCTGCTCGTCCTGCAACGCCTCACCGGGGGCCTCGACCTGCCGTCCGCCCCCGTGGGCGCCTTGTCCCCTCAGGACGCCCTGGGGCGGTTGCTCGCCGTGGTTGCGGGCACGGGTCACCGCCTCGTTCCCGAGCTCCTGGGGTACGTCCGGAACACCGTGCCGGTGCCCGACGTCGACTACCCGTGGCCGGCGCCCAAGGCGTGTTTCGCCGTGTGGCACGCCGAGCTCGGCACCCGAGACGACCTGGGCACCGGTGTCGGGCGCTGGGTGCGTCGTGACGAGGCCGCCGACGACCTCGGCGAGCGGCACTGGTGGCCGCTCGTCACCCACCTCCAGGAGTTCCCACGGTGATGCGGATTCCCTTGCGGCTGCAGGATGTCGGGTTCGCCGACGGGTCTGTCGCGCACGTGGTGCTGACCGCGACCGACGAGCCCGCACCCGAGGCAGAGGTCTTCGCGGCCATGGTGGTGCTGCGTGACCTCCGTGGCCGGTGTGCAGTCACGTGGAGCCCGCGACGCGGCGAGTGGGGGCCGCCGGGCGGCTGGCGTGAGCAGGGTGAGTCGGTCATCGAGTGCGTGGTGAGGGAGGTCGCCGAGGAGGTCGGACTCGACCTCGACCCCGCGACGCTCGTGCCGGTCGGGCACGAGCAGTTCGAGCCGGTCACGAGCACCGGTCGGTGGCCCCGCCACGGCGGTTACATGCAGCTGTATGCCGCCCCGTGGCCTGCCGTCGGAGGCGAGCTGGTGGCTCGTGAGGACGATGCGCTCGACCCGCAGTGGATCGAGCCCCAGGAGTTCGAGGCGAGGGCGGGTCGTCAGTTCTGGTGGCCCCTGGTCGCCGCCGGGTTGCACGGCTGATCCCGGGTCAGGGAGCCGCCAGGACCTCGAGCTCACGCAGCAGGTTGGCGCGGGCGGCCCCCTCCCAGCGGTCGCGAGCCGTCTGCGTCGCGTAGATCGACTCGCGGTCGAGGAACGGCCGCAGGATCGCCGCTCGGCCGGCGCGAAACGCGTCATCGGGCACGGCGGCATACTCCTTGCGGACCTGGCCGGTGTACTCGGCGTAGCGCTCCGCCGGGGCGCCAAGGATCCACAGGTCGGCGTCGTGGAAGGCGGCGTGACAGGCCCCCTGGTCGCAGGTCGTGCGTGCTGGTGGCGAGGACCAGGTCGCGCACCGTCTCGATGTCGTCGGCCGCGACGCCGAGGGCCTGCAGGTCGCGGACGGCGAGGTCGGCGCTGTCGACCTCGTTCGACCCGCCAGGGGCCGAAGGGTCGTAGACGGCGTCGTGGAACCACCCAGCCAGCCGACCCAGCGCCCCTTCGCGGGCGGTGATCTCCAGGCCCTCCTCCAGCTCCTCGAGCGCCCAGAAGACCTCCACGAGGTGACGAGTGTCGTGGTAGCCGCGGTGCGGCTCGGTCCATCTGCGTAGGAGGTCGGTGCCGATGCCCAGGACGGCGTCGTGGTGGGCGCCGGGACCCAGCTCGGCGAGGTCGAGCTTCCACCAGGTGATGAGCGCAGGCACCCGTCGAGTGTTCCAGAGGTGGCGGCCCTGCCGGGCCGACCGGGCTCAGTCAGACGTCTGTGCGCGGTAGCGCCGGACCTTGGCCCGGTCGCCGCAGGAGGCCATGTCGCACCAGCGGCGGCGCTTGGACCGGGAGCGGTCGAGGAAGGGATGGGTGCAGGTCTCGTCGGCGCAGAACCGGACCACGGCCCCGTCGGTCCGGTCGAACAGCTCGATCGCTGACCGGGCGACCGCCACGAGGCAGGCGCCGGCATCCCCGTGTGCCGTCCGGCGGCCGTCCCGGTCGAGGGTCTCCACCGGGCCGGTCCCGCAGACGGCGCGGTTGAGCGCGGTGCGGTGGTGATCGGGCAGGGGCGAGCCATCGACGAGGCAACGGACGAGTGCGAACAGGTGCTCGCGCAGGGCGACCGCGGCCGCGAGGTCGGTCTCGTCCACTGCCGGGCGGCTGCTCACCAGGCCGGCGTCGACGTACCACCGGGCCAGCGTGTCCGTCGTCACGAGCTCGTCCTCGTCGCGGGTGCCCCGCTCCGTCACCGTGCCCACGAAGTCGAGGGCGGCGTTCCCCGCGACGTGGACCATGGACATGTCACCAGTTTGACTGGTTACACGAATGCTGGCAATCTCGAGACCAGTAACCGGTCAAAGGGGTGTCACATGGAAGGGCGACGAGTGCCGGTCTTCGTCGTGGCAGCTGTGCTCGTGCGCTCCATGGACGCCGGAGCCACGGTGGCCATGGTGCTGCTGTGCTCGGCAGCCCACCTCCCGTCGCCACTGCGGACGGCAGGCGTCCTCGGTGCCGCACTGACAGCCCCGCACGCCCTGGGTTTCCTCATCGCGCCGGTCCTGGACCGCGCCCGAGACCCCCGAGTGGTGGTGGCCGGCGCTGCCGTCGCCTTCGCCGTCCTCCTCGGCACGGCCGGCGTGCTGCTGGGTGGGGCCGCGCTGCCCGTCGTGGTCCTCCTGGTGCTGGCGGCCGGGACGACCGGGCCCCTGCTGACCGGAGGGCTGAGCAGCATCATCACCCGGAGCTCTGCGGGTGCGAGGACCCGCAGGCTCCAGGCGGTCGACGCCATGACCTACGGCGTCTCAGGTGCCGTGGCACCGATCCTGGTCGCCTTCGCTGCCAGCCTGCTCCGGCCACTGGGGGGACTTCTGGCACTGAGCGTCGCCGGAGTGGTGGGTGGTCTGGGAATCCTCGGCCTGCCCACCGCGCGTGGACGTGGAGCGGCGCCCGGGTCGCCTGGGCCGGGCGTGGTCGGGGTCCGAGCGGGCCTGGCAGCCGTGTGGCAGCACCGCGCACTGCGCCGGGTGGCCCTGTTGACGTGGCTCGCTGCGGCGGTCGTGGCTGCAGCGGTGCTGGGCGGCATCGGACTGGGCGAGGCGCACGGCGCGGGCCGCGGCGGCTGGGTGGCCGGCGCCTTCGGGATCGGCAACCTCGTCGGGGCGCTCGTGCTCAGTGTGGTCCCGCCGAGCGTCCAGCCCGAACGGGGCATGGTGGTCCTGACCGGTCTCCTCGTCCCGGCCCTGCTGTTCGCTGTCGCCTCCGGTGCGGTGTTCCCCGCGCTGCTCGCTGCGTATGCCGTGCTGGGACTGGTCGTGGCGCCCCAGACGGTGCTGAGCCTGGCTGCTCGCGGTGAGTACGCTCCGGCCGCGGCACGGAGCTCGGTCTTCGTCACCGTGGCCGGGACGAAGGTGGCCTGCTCGTCGGCCGGGACTGCAGTGGCCGGCACCGTCATCGGCATGGGCGCCGATCGCCTGCTCGTGGGTGCGGCCGGAGTGGTCGCAGTCGGGGTCCCGCTCGTGTGCGGCCTCAGCCGCTCGCAGTCGCGAGGGGGCCCGGCAGTGGCTCGGCGTGGACGACGGTCAGCGCGGAGACTGCTCGGGTGAGGACGACGTAGAGGCGGCGCAGGCCGGTGCGCTCGTCGGGCTCGGCGGCGGCGATGGCAGCGGGCTCCAGGACGACGACCCGGTCGAACTCCAGCCCCTTGGCCACCGTGGCCGGCACGACATCGACCTGGTGGTCGATGTCTCCGTGGTCCTGGCCCAGGACTCCGTGGTCGATCCCCTTGGCCTGCAACGATTTTGAGACCACCTCGACCGAAGCGTCCGGCACGATGACACCGATCGAGCCGGGCTCCCGGACCTCACCGGCGACGACGCGAGCGACCGAGTCGAGCAGGTCGTCGCTGTCGACGGCCAGCACGTCGAGCCGACCCGGGTTGTCGCGCACGGACACCGGCGCCCCGAGCCCGGCGGCCATGTGCGGCAGCAGCTGCGCGGCATACTCGATCACGCTGGCCGGCACGCGGAAGCCGCGGTCGAGCACCTCGATGTGGCTGCCGGGCTTGCCCAGGTGGGCCAGTGACGACTCCCACGAGTCGGTGGCCCAGGGGGTGGTGCCCTGGGCGATGTCGCCGAGGACGGTCGCGGCGCCCGTCGAGCAGCGTCGACCGACCGCACGCAGCTGCATGGGCGAGAGGTCCTGAGCCTCGTCGAGCACGACGTGCCCGAGTGACGGGGTGCGGGCGATGTGGTCGGCGAGCTCGTCGAGCAGGACCGTGTCGGGACGCGACCAGCGGGCAGATCCCTTGCTGCGTGGGGGATTCGGCCAGACGAGCAGTGCCTGCTCCTCGGCGCTCAGGTGGTCCTCGGCGTGCCGCGCGAGCTCGTCCGCGTCCGACAGCAGGGAGAACAGCACCGCCTTCGCGTCGAGTGCCGGCCAGACCGAGGCGGCGTACTTCTTCACGATGGTGCTGCGGGCCACGGTGTCCTGCACCCGGTCGTCAGGGGAGTCGCCGGCCTGCTCCATCTGCAGCAGCACGGCGTGCGCCAGGCGTTGCGGGAGCATCTGGCGGGCTGCGTCGTAGCGCACCCCGCGGGTCCGCAGCTCGTCGACGATCTCGTTCACCTCGTATGCGGGAACGCGCCACTTCCGCACGCCGCGGGGGACGACGAGCGCCTCGGTCGCCGGTCGCACCTGCGACCAGACGGCGGCACGGAGGACCTCGGCGACGCGGGCGTCGCCCTTGAGCACGGCCGTGGCCGTGGAGTCGGTGCCGCGCACCGGGACCGAGGCGACGAGCTCCTCGATCGTCGTGTGGCCGACAGCCACCTCGCCGAGGGCGGGCAGCACGGCGCCGATGTGCTCGAGGAAGGCGCGGTTGGGGCCGATGACCAGGACCCCCGAACGAGCGAGCTTGTCGCGGAACGCATAGAGCAACCAAGCCGCTCGGTGCAGGCCGACGGCGGTCTTGCCGGTGCCGGGCGCGCCCTGGACGCAGATCGTCTGCTCGACACCTGCCCGGACGATCTCGTCCTGCTCGGGTTGGATGGTGGCGACGATGTCGCGCATCGGGCCGACGCGTGGACGCTCGATCTCCTCGGCGAGGATCTGGCTGCGCACCTCGTGCTCGGCGCGGTCCTGGAGGTGCTCGTCCTCGTACGCCGTGATGGCGCCCCGGTCGAGGCCGAAGCGCCGCCGCAGGACGACGCCCATCGGCTCGGTGCGCGAGGCACGGTAGAACGCCGTCGACATCCCCGCGCGCCAGTCGATGACGAGCGGGTCGCCTCGGTCGTCGGCGACGTGGCGGCGGCCGACGTACCAGCGCTCGTCGCTGTCGGTGTCGATCCGGCCGAAGAACAACGTCGTCGACGGGTCGTCCTGCAGTGACGCGGCCCGCAGGTGCAGGGTCCGGGCCAGGTGCTCGGCCGAGATGGGGTCGTGGGCCTGGATCTTGAGCGAGAGGGTCTGCTCGCGCATGCGGGCCAGGGCCGCCCGGGCGGTGCTGAGGTAGTCCTGCTCTCGCATGAGTTCGGGGGCGGCAGACACAAGGACCCACCTTGCCACCGGATGCCCCGCAGGTCGAACGGATTACGCGCCTGCCACCACGGTGCGGGGCAGCGGGGTGGGCGCTGGCTCACTCCGCTGCCCCGGCGGCGAGGGAACGAGGGACCGGGCGGCACCCCACCGGAGGGGATGGGAGGCACCGCCCGGCCGTCAGTGGTCCGGACTACTGCGTGGCGCCGGACTTCGCCACGAGGGTCGCGGTGAGGTCCAGCTGCTTGCCGCCGCGCAGGACGGTCAGGGAGACCTTGTCGCCGACGCCCCGCTCGCGGATGTTGGCCACGAGGGCCAGGGCCGAGTCGACCCGGTCCCCGTCGACCGCGACGACCACGTCGCCCTTCTTGAGCCCTGCCTGGGCGGCGGGGGTGTTGGCCGACAGCTCGGACACCTGCGCGCCGGCCCGCTGGCTGGTGCCGTCCGAGGCGGTCCCGTCGGACAGGCTCACCCCGAGGAACGCGTGAGCAGCCGTGCCCTTGTCGATCAGCTGCGTGGCGATGGACTTGGCCTCGTTGGCCGGGATGGCGAACCCGATGCCGATGCTGCCGCTCTGGCTGGAGCCGCTGGAGGAGCCGAGGCTGGCGATGGCCGAGTTGATCCCGACGAGCTGGCCGGAGGCGTTGACGAGCGCGCCGCCGGAGTTGCCGGGGTTGATCGCCGCGGACGTCTGGATCGCGTTGGTGACGACGTCACCCGTGCCGCTGGACTGGGGCTGGGGCGAGCCCTGGCCGAACGGGTTCTGCTGCTGGCCCTGGCTGTTGTCCTCGGCCGCAGTGGTCACAGGACGGTTGAGGGCGCTGACGATGCCGGTGGTCACGGTGCCTGCGAGGCCGAGCGGGTTGCCGATCGCCATGACCGGGTCGCCCACCTTGATGGAGTCGGAGTTCCCGATCGCGATGGGGGTGAGGTTGCTCGGCGGGTTGGTCAGCGTGATGACCGCCAGGTCGGTGCTGGGGTCGGTGCCGGCGACGGTCGCGGCGTAGGTGCGCCCGTCGTTCAGGGTCACGGTGAGCTTGGCGTTCTGGCCTGCTCCAGCGACGACGTGGTTGTTGGTGAGGATGTGGCCCTTGCCGTCGATGACGACGCCGGAGCCCTGCCCCTCCGCCGAGCTCGAGGCCACGGTGATCGACACGACGCTGGGGGAGACCGCGGCGGCGGTGGCCGTCCAGTTGGGGTTCGTCGCGTCGGCCTGCACGACCGGGGCGCTGTTGGTGCCGCGGCCCAACGTCGACGACGACGCAAGGGAGGAGGTCTGCGTCCCGTCAGTGAGCTGGGCCGCAGCGTAGGTGCCGCCGCTCGCGAGGAGGGCAGCGAGCACCGCGACGGCAGTGAGTTCCGTCCATCGGCGCCGGTTGCCCGGCTGGGCGGGCTCTGCACCGTCCCGCGTGAACGCGGGAGGGGGCGGCCCAGCCGGTGGCTGTGCGGTCTGGTCGCCGCTGCCGTACGCGCCGAAGGCGCTGGGGTAGCGCGGGTCGTGGGGGAAGGACTGCGTCTGGCCGTACCAGACGGGGGCAGTGTCGTCGGGCCGGTCGAACGGCTCGGTCGGCCCTGCGGGGGACTGCTGTGCAGCTGCCGGGGGCTGCTGGGCACCTGGGCAGCAGCGGGGGTCTCGTCAGGCCGCTGGGGAGGCTGGCCGCCCTCACCGGTGCTGCCCGGCTGGGTTTCCTGGTGGATCTGGGTCATGGCTCTGCGCTCCTTGAGTGGCTTGAGGACCTCAGTCAACAAGCCCGACGTCAAGGAGTGCTGGGCGCAGGCTGGGAGTTTGCTGTGGGCAGCTCCACGACGAACGTCGCACCACCACCGGGCGTCTGGGCGACGCCGATCCGTCCGGAGTGACCGGCGACGATGGCCGCGGCGATGGCCAGCCCGAGCCCGTTGCCACCTCCACTGCCGCGGACGCGGGAGGGGTCGGCGCGGAAGAAGCGCTCGAACACCTTCTTCGCCTTGTCCGGGTCGACACCGGGGCCGTGGTCGCGCACCTCCACCACCGCGAGGCCGTCCGATCGGCGAACGCCCACGGCCACCTCGACCGCGGACCCCCGCGGGGTGTGGTTGAGCGCGTTGGAGAGCAGGTTGGCCAGGAGCTGGCGGAGCTTGGCGTCGTCGCCCGGCACCGTCGTCGGTGTCAGCGGTCCTTCGAGGCCGGTGACGGTGATGGCGCGAGTGGTGTCGATGGCGCGCGCGTCCTGGGCGGCGTCGGCGGCGAGCACGAGCAGGTCGACGTCGGAGATCTGCAGGGGCCGCTCGTCGTCGAGGCGTGCCAGCATCAGCAGGTCCTCGACCAGGCCACCCATGCGGCCGGCTTCGCCCTCGATCCGTGACATGGCGCTCGCGACGTCGGCCGGCTCCCGTACGGCGCCCTGGCGGTAGAGCTCGGCGTAGCCGCGGACCGCGGCCAGGGGGGTGCGCAGCTCGTGCGACGCGTCGGCGACGAACTGCCGCATGCGTTCCTCGGACTGCTCACGCTGGGCGAACGACGCCTCGATCTGGGCGAGCATCACGTTGAGCGACCGGGACAGCGAGGTCACCTCGTCCTTGGCCGTTCGGGTCGGTATGCGCCGGGTGAGGTCCCCGGCCGCGATCGCCGATGCCGTGTCCTCGATCTGGCGCAGCGGACGGAAGGCGCGTTGCACGGCATACCAACCGCCGGCGGCGCAGGCGATGAGGACGCTGAGCCCGATCAGGAGCTCGACCAGCACGAGCTTGCTCACGGTGCGGTCGACGCTGCGCAGCGGCACGGCCACGACCACCACGGCGCGGCTGCCGCCCAGGGCTCCGGCGATGGCACGCCACTTGAGGTCCCCCTCCTTGGACGCGATGGTGAACGGGTCGCCGGTGCGCACCTGCGCGCTGTCGACGGTGAGCGTCGGGATCGCGGGGTGCATGGTCTCGCCGATGGGGTTGGCGGCGATCGGTGCCCGTCCGTCGTTGGGCAGGATGACGAACGCGTAGCCGTTCGGGATGCCCTCGCTGATGGCGCTCCCGAGGTCGTTGAAGGCCTGCCTCGCCACGGGGTCAGCCGCGAGGCGCAGCTGCTGGTCGACGCGGCTGATGAGGTCCCGGCGCATGAGCACCGCCGTCGCCGAGGCCGTGAGGGTCAGGGCCAGCAGGAGGAGCACGAGCATCACCGCGATCAGGCGCAGCCGCAGCGGCAGCGCCTCGAGCTTGCGGGAGGCCCGGTCCAGTGCGCGTCGGTGCGGGGGCGAAGTCGAACCGGCCGTCACCTACGCCGCCGGGGGCTTGCGCAGGACGTACCCGACTCCGCGCTTGGTGTGGATCAGGGGCGGCAGGCCGTCGGTGTCGATCTTGCGGCGCAGGTAGGAGATGTAGGACTCCACGATGCCGCTCTCGCCGCGGAAGTCGTAGTCCCAGACGTGGTCGAGGATCTGGGTCTTCGACAGCACGCGGTTGGGGTTGAGCATGAGGTAGCGCAGCAGCTTGAACTCCGTGGGTGACACGTCGATCGAACGGGTGCCGCGCCGGACCTCGTGGGAGTCCTCGTCGAGCTCGAGGTCCTCGAATCGCAGCGCCGAGGAGTCGTCGATCTCGCCCCGGGTGCGGCGCAGGACCGCGCGGATGCGCGCCACGACCTCCTCCAGGCTGAACGGCTTCGTGACGTAGTCGTCGCCCCCGACGGTCAGTCCCTTGATCTTGTCGTCGAGGGAGTCCCGGGCGGTGACGAAGACGATCGGCAGCTGGCGTCCGGTGTCACGCAGCTTGCGGGTCACGGTGAACCCGTCCATGTCCGGGAGCATCACGTCGAGGACGACCAGGTCGGGCTCGTGCGCGGTGGCCAGGTTGAGGGCGGTGGCGCCATCGGCGGCGACGTGCACCTCGAACCCCGCGAAGCGCAGCGACGTGGCAAGCAGCTCGCGGATGTTGGGTTCGTCCTCGACGACGAGCAGACGGGCTTCCGGCTGGGCAGTGGTCACGCCCACCAGTGTCGGTGGAGAGTCTGGGAGTTGCCTGTATGCCGACTGGGCGCGCCGAGGCGCCCTCCCCGGTGCGGGGAAGGCGCTGTTCGTGTCCGGCAGGAAGGGGTGGGGTGAGGTGACCTGGTCGGCTCAGAAGCGGATGAACGTGTCGAACTGGCCGTGGGCCGAGCCGCGGCTGACGGTGCGGGTGCCGTAGTGCTCCGGGTTGGACCAGTTGTACTCCTCCACGACGAAGGTGCCGTTGGAGTTGACCCGGGCGACGTAGGCGACGTGGCCGAAGCTGCCGGCGTCGCTCTGGGCGATGTCGCCGACGTGCGGGGTGCTGCTCACGGGGACGCCGGCTGCGCGAGCCGCGTCGTCCCAGTGGTTGGCGTTGCCCCAGTGCTGGCCCTTGTAGGAGTTGGTGAAGCCCACGTGCTTGACCGAGCGGGCGCGGAACGCGGCGAACGAGGTGCACTGGCCCTTGTAGAAGTTCCAGGGGTCCACGCCGGAGGTCTGGCCGCTGTAGGGGTAGTTGTTGCCGATGACGCCGCTGGGCGTCCCGGGCGCCGGGGTGGAGCCGCCGCAGTTGGGGGCGACCCGGCCGTCGGAGCCGGTGTAGATGTAGGCGTCCGAGACGAAGCGGCCGGTGCCGATCTTGTCCCAGATGTTCGAGGTGCCGTAGGTGCCCTTGACGGAGCTGCCCGTGGTCTGGCAGCTGATGTTGACCTTCGTCCCCTTGGCCACGGTCCCGACCTTGCCGTAGCTCGTGCCGGGTCCCTTGCGGACCGACAGGCTGGCGGCGGAGGTCTTCACGGTGCCCGTGGCGGCGTCGGCCGCGAGGGCGATGCCCCCGGCCAGGCCGAGACCGGCGATGGAGGCGACGGCGAATCGGACGGGCTTGCGGGTGATGGCGGTGCTGAGCATGGCGGTGATCCCCTCGGTGTTGGCGCCCGACCACCTCGGCCCGGCTGCTGACCCGAAGGTAGGAGGGAGACGGCCACCGCGGCGATGGGGAGAGCTCCCCATCCGGTCCCGAGGACGGGTATGACGGGTGTCGAATTGCGTTGCAACGCAGCGGATTCCGCGGGCCTCAACGCCGAGGTCGTAGGAGGAGGGGAGCGCTACCCATACGCGAAGGGTGGCAATCTGCTGGGTCGCGGTGCGGTGATGCAGCAGATCGCCACCCCTCGCGGGTGGCGGGTATCGGCGCGCGGTCGCCCGGCTCAGGCAGGGTCAGGCCGGGACGTCGCCGAGGTCGTCGGCGTCGACGATGCGGTAGGCGTAACCCTGCTCGGCCAGGAAGCGCTGGCGGTGCGCGGCGAACTCGGCGTCGACCGTGTCACGGGAGACCACCGAGTAGAAGTGCGCCGTGCGCCCGTCGCCCTTGGGCCGGAGCACCCGGCCGAGGCGCTGGGCCTCCTCCTGGCGGGAGCCGAAGGTGCCGCTCACCTGGATGGCGACGCTGGCCTCCGGCAGGTCGATCGAGAAGTTGGCGACCTTGGAGACGACCAGCAGGTCGATCTCGCCCACCCGGAAGGCCTGGAACAGCTTCTGCCGCTCGGACACCGAGGTCTCGCCCGTGATCATGTCGGCCCCGAGCCGCTGGGACAGCTCGTCGAGCTGGTCGAGGTACTGACCGATGACGAGGGTGGGTTCGCCGCGGTGCTGGGCGACGATCTTCTCGACCACGGGGATCTTGACCGGGCTGCACGAGGCGAGGCGGTAGCGGTCCTCGGGCTCCGCCACGGCATACGCGAGGCGCTCGCTGTCGGGGAGCGTGACGCGCACCTCGACGCAGTCGGCGGGCGCGATGTAGCCCTGCGCCTCGATGTCCTTCCACGGGGCGTCGTAGCGCTTGGGGCCGATGAGGGAGAAGACGTCGGCCTCGCGACCGTCCTCGCGCACCAGCGTCGCGGTGAGGCCGAGGCGGCGTCGGGCCTGGAGGTCGGCCGTCATCCGGAAGATCGGCGCTGGCAGCAGGTGCACCTCGTCGTAGACGATGAGGCCCCAGTCGCGGGCGTCGAGCAGGTCGAGGTGGGTGTAGACGCCCTTCCGCCGGGTCGTCAGCACCTGGTAGGTAGCGATGGTGACGGGGCGGACCTCCTTGCGGGCACCGGAGTACTCGCCGATCTCCTCCTCGGTGAGGCTGGTGCGCTTGAGCAGCTCGTCACGCCACTGCCGGGCAGAGACCGTGTTGGTCACGAGGATCAAGGTCGTGGCCTTGGCCTGCGCCATCGCCCCGGCGCCGACGAGAGTCTTGCCGGCGCCACAGGGCAGCACCACGACGCCTGAGCCGCCGTGCCAGAAGCCGTCGACTGCCTGCTGCTGGTAGGGCCGCAAGCTCCAGTCGGCGTTGTCGAGGTCGATGCGGTGCGCCTCGCCGTCGACGTAGCCCGCCTCGTCCTCGGCGGGCCAGCCGACCTTGAGCAGCTCCTGCTTGAGGTGGCCGCGCTCGGACGGGTGCACGAGGACGCGGTCGGCGTCGATGCGCTCGCCCATGAGCGGCTTGATCTTCTTGTGCCGCAACACTTCTTCGAGCACCGGCCGGTCGGTGGTGCGCAGCAGCAGGCCGTGCTCGGGGTCCTTCTCCAGGGTGAGGCGGCCGTACCGGTCCATCGTGTCGGCGACGTCGACGAGCAGGGCGTGCGGCACGGCATACCGGCTGAAGGTGATGAGGGCGTTGACCACCTGCTCGGCGTCGTGGCCGGCGGCGCGGGCGTTCCACAGGCCCAGCGGCGTGACGCGGTAGGTGTGGATGTGCTCGGGTGCGCGCTCGAGCTCGGCGAACGGGGCGATCGCCCGTCGCGCCTCCTCGGCGCGCGGGTGGTCGACCTCCAGCAGCAGCGTCTTGTCGCTCTGGACGATCAGGGGGCCGTCGGTCACGGGCTGGTCGACCCGGTCCCGGTGGCCACGGAGAGGCCGATGACCAGGGCGAAGCCCACGACGACCAGGGCGATCGTGACCCCGAGGGCGATCCAGCCCCACTTGGTCCACTTCGCCATCTCGGACGGCTCGTCCTTCTTCGTCACCGCGATGATCGCGAAGACGAGCGCGGGGATGCCCAGGCCACACCCACCGATGGTGAATAGGCCGGACACGACGAGCAGGGCGATGGAGCCGCCGCTGAGCGAGCCGCCCGTCGCGTACCCGGCCGGGGCTCCATACGGCTGCTGTCCGTAACCCGGCTGTCCGTATGCCTGCTGACCGTAGGCCGGCGGCTGGCCGTAGGCGGGTGCCTGGCCGTACCCGGGCGGCACAGGTGCGCCTGGCGCCCCCTGCTGGGCAGCGACCTCGCCCTGGCTCGGGTACTGCTGCCCGGCGGGCGGCGAGGCGTAGGGGTTCTGCGGTGACGCGCCGGGCGGTGGCGAGGCGTAGGGGTTCTGCGGTGCAGGGGCCTCGCCGGCGGGAGCCGGGGGCGGCGGGGGCAGCGGGGAGTCGGTGGGGACCTGCTGGGTGTCACCGCCGGTGGGCAGCTGCACGGTCGGCTCGGGGGTGCCCGAGGACGACGGCGGGCCGTAGGACGGCACCTCGCTGGGGGCCGTGGGGTCGCGGAAGACCTCGTCCCCGAGGTCCTCGGAGCTGTCGTTCCTGGGGGTGTCGCTCATGCGATGTCCTTGCGCCGGTCCGGTACTGGCGTCAAATCTAACCTGCGCCGCCATGACCGGTGGTCGGCAACCACGGAATCGGGCAGTGGCAGGATCAGGCTGTGACCACCGGACTGCCGCAGCTCGAGCCCGCCAGCGACCTGCCGGACGCCGTGACCATCTACGAGGTGGGTCCACGCGACGGGCTGCAGAACGAGAAGACCGTCGTCCCTGCGCAGGTGAAGGCGGAGTTCGTGCGCCGCCTGGCCGCGGCCGGGCTGGAGACGATCGAGACCACGTCGTTCGTGCCGGCGGCCTGGGTGCCGCAGCTCGCCGATGCCACCGAGGTGCTCGGGCTGCTCGGTGATGCCGGCCGGGGGCCGCGGCGCCCGGTGCTGGTGCCCAACGAGCGAGGGCTCGACCGGGCCCTGGAGGCCGGCGTGGGTGCGGTGGCGGTCTTCGGCAGCGCGACGGAGACGTTCGCCCGCAAGAACCTCAACCGCACCGTCGCCGAGTCCATCGACATGTTCGCCCCGGTCGTGGACCGCGCGCGGCAGTCGGGGCTGTGGGTACGCGCCTACCTGTCGATGTGCTTCGGCGACCCGTGGGAGGGCCCGGTCCCGGTCGAGCAGGTCGCCGACGTCGCAGCGCGGCTGATGGACCTCGGCGCAGACCAGCTCTCCCTCGGCGACACCATCGGGGTCGGCACCACGGGACACGTGAGCCGGCTGCTCGACGCCCTGGAGGCACGCGGCATACCGGTCGACCGGATCGGGGTGCACTTCCACGACACGTACGGGCAGGCGCTCGCCAACACCATGACGGCGCTGCGCCACGGCGTGACCGTCGTCGACGCCTCCACCGGTGGCCTCGGTGGGTGCCCCTACGCCAAGAGCGCCACCGGCAACCTCGCCACCGAGGACCTCGTGTGGGCCCTCGACGGCGCCGGTGTCCACACCGGGGTCGACCTCGCCTCCCTCGTGGAGACGAGCACGTGGATGGCCGGGCAGCTCGGTCGGCCCTCACCGTCCCGGGTCGTCAAGGCCCTCGCCGGCAGCGACTGACGCGCCACTGTCGCGCGGTCGTCAGCTGACCGCTGCGCCGGTGACCCGGTGGATGGACAGGGTCCGGCCCATGCCCTCCGCCGTGCCGTGCACCCGTCCGCCCTCGACGCGTTCGGGGTAGAACAGCAACCGCTGCACGCGTCCGTCGGCGTCCGAGTAGCCGAGCCACACCGCCTGCCGGTCGGCGGCGGCGTCCCGGAGCACGGCCAGGGTCGTGGTCGGGTCGGTGCTCGGCAGGCTGGGGCCCGGACGGGTGGAGACCTGCTCGCGGTGGTAGTCAGCCGCCTCTTCGCCCGCGCGCAGCGCGCCGACGAGGGTGGTGACGAGCTCGTCGTCGACGCCCGTGGCGGTGACAGGGGAGGTGCGGCGCTGCAGGGGAGTACGGTGCCGGCCCGCCTGGGGGACGACGATGCCGCCGTCGGGGGTCTCGGCAGCGGGCGCGAAACCGTTCTCCCGCAAGAAGTCCACGACCATCTCGGCGGCGACGGGGGACACGAGGACGGTCGGCGCGATGCTGCGCAGCTGCAGGGGCGACAGCTCGCGCTCGGCGAGCATGGCGCCGAGCGTGGTCTCGTCGTCGCAGCGGATGTAGGCGCGCATCGCCCCGACACGTGCCTGACCGTGGCGACGGGCGACGTCCCGGACCAGGTAGTCCAGGGGCTGGGGGACCGGGGTGTGGCTGGCGTCGCTGAGCGCACCCACGACCTGGTCGACCGACCAGCCGGCGTCGAGGGCGCGGCGCACGGAGTCGGGCGTGAAGCGGTAGACCGTGGCGCCGCCGCGGGACTCGATGTCGGCGACGAGCCGCATGAACGTCGCGAGGCTGCCCGCCAGTGGACCGGGCGCGACGGCGGTGAGGTCGGCCTGCAGGAGGACGTGTTCGACCGGGTCAGGCAGGTGCGGCTGCATCGCGGCAGCGAGGGCCGACTCGTCGCGACCCTCGAGCAGGGCTCGGCCGGCGCTGGACAGGGCCCCGCGGCCGGTGACGCCGAGCCACTCGGCCTCGCGCAGGACGGCCGCGATGACGACGTCGAGGGTGCCGGGGACGCGACGCGGTCGCCGCCAGCGCAGCGCCGTCGCGATGGAGGCGGGGGTTGGTGCGAGTCCGCTGGGCGCACCGCTGAACTGGTCCAGCACGTCGCGCCGCAGCCCTCGCGCCGGTGGCCAGTGGGCGTCCGGGCCCAAGGCGTTGACCGTGCCAGAGGCTCCTGCCGGGGTGGTCCCGACGAGGTGCGGTGCGCGCGTCGTCAGCAGCCAGGCGCGCGCCACGGAGGCCCAGCGCTGGTCGCCGGGCTGCTGCTGCCACTCGTCGTACGCCGGCGTCGGCGCCCACGACGGGTCGAGCGAGCCGTCGTCCGCGAGGAGGCCGGCGGCATACGCGAGCTCGACCACGAAGGCCGCCCGCGCCTCGTCCACGTCGAGGACGGAGCCGACCCGCTTGAGGTCCCGCACGGCCAGGCCGCCCGACCGCAGGACGCGCGGTGGCCGCAACCCCCACTCCGCGGCGAGCTCGTCGACCAGGGCGAGCAGGTCGGTGACCTGCTGGCCGGCGGCGGCGTCGATGGCGTCGAGCGCGCGGTCCTGCCCGTCGAGGACAGGTGAGGTCAGGGCCGGCTCGGCGTGGCTGCGGCCGCCGCGCAACGCCAGGGCCACCTCGCGGGGAAGGGCGAGCTGGTCGCCACCGGCGGGGCGGACCAGGTGCTGCTCGAGGAGCCAGCGGGCGCCCACGGCCACCCGGTCGGGGGTGCCCGCCGGCAGGACCGCGACGGGCGGGCCCCAGGTGAGGCGGTCGAGGATGGCGCGGGCGGCGGGCGGGGCGTCGGCCACCGTCTTGGTGACGTCGTCAGGGGTCGGCGCCGGGCCCGCGCCGGGAAGGTCCACGGCGCGCGGTCCCAGGCCGGCCGGGTGCACGAGCACCTCGCCGACCGTGCGAACGACCCGAAGCCCCTCCGGGCTCCGCCACAGCAGCGCCAACGACCACAGGTCGTCCAGGAGCGGGGAGACCGTGCCGGCCGTGGTGCCGAGGAGGTCGGCGACCGCAGCGGGCTCGACCGCGGACGACGAGGTCTCGGGGGCTGCGAGCGCAGCCTCGAGAACCTGGAGGTGGGCGAGGTCGAGGGAGTCCACGGCCCGCTGAACACTCGCCCGGGTGCTGGCTCGCGCGGCCAGCGCGGACAGGTCGGCAGGGGCCGGTCGGGCGAGGTCCTGACGGCGGTGCAGCAGCTCGCGAAGCTCGCCGTCGGTGCGTCCCCGGACGTCGTCAGCCATCGACCGGACGGTCACGGGCTGCGGGCGGGTCTTCGGGGGCACCGCACCACGGTAGTCGGCCGCCGACCCGGGGCGCGCCACGCGACCGACGACCGGTCGAGCCCAGCGAAGTCGATTCGAGGGGATCGTCAGACAACGCACAGGTTCCACGCCGATACTTGCAATGAGCGAGAGGAGCCGCCATGTCCGAGCCCAACGGACCCACCGATCCCACCAGGCCGATGCCCGCGGCCCACCCGCCGGCGGCCGGGCAGCCCGGCTCGTCGGCCGGACCCTCCCAGTTCGGGCAGCCCGGCTCGCCTCAGCCCGGCCCGTCTCAGACTGGTCCGTTCCATCCCGGGCAGCCCGGCTCGCCCGTGGCCGGTCAGCCCCCGAGGCCGCCGAAGAAGCCCAACCTGTTTCGCCAGGCGACGTCCACGACAGGCGGCACGATCGCGCTCATCGTCGCGGCCGGCCTGGCGTTGCTGCTCGTCCTCGGCGTGGCCGGGGTGGGGGCAGTGGCCGTCGCGCGGACGGTGGCCGGGCACCACGACCGCACGGGCCGGATGGAGCAGATGCACGACCAGGGTCAGGGGGGCGTGCCCCCGGGGCTGCAGCGGCGCCTGGACAGGGGGAACGGCGCTCAGCCCGGTCGCGGCATGGGGTCGATGATGGGCGGGCTCGGCGCGCTCGGCGATGTCCAGCACGGCGAGTTCACGGCGCAGGATGCTGCCGGCGCGTCGGTCGTCATGACCGTCCAGCGGGGGACGGTCACGGCCGCCTCCGCCTCCTCGGTCTCGGTCAGGAGCGCCGACGGGTTCACCGCCACGTATGCCGTGGACGGCTCCACCCGTGGTGCCACCACCTGGACCAAGGGTGACTCGGTGCTCGTCGTGGCGCAGAAGGCCGGCGCCAAGGCCGTCCTCATCCGGGCGGCGCGCACCCCCTGACCACGTGCGCCGTCGGTGGCGGCGGCGACTGGTCCGAACGCCGTGGTGCCCGCCTCGACCGCGAAGCGGCGAAGGAGGATCGCCACGCCTCCCGCGACGATCGAGTCGCCCTGACCGAGCTCTGAGGCCGAGGAAGGCCCCGACAAGACCTGAGGGTCTCGTGGCCGGGACGCAGAACTCACATTGAGGACTTTGGTCCCTAAAAGGATCCGTGCCGTGGTCGTACGGTCGGCTCCTGGGGCCGGTCGTTCCACAGCCTGGCGACGTCCGCCTCAGTGCTAGCACGTCAACGTTCGGCGGAAGGCCCTCATGGGCACCTGCATGTCGTGGTCCCGCGAGATCACCCTGGCGGCTCGACCCATCAGTGCATCGAGGGCACGGGGCTTCGTGCGCGACTGCCTCGCCGAGCACGCCCTCTCGCACCTGAGCAGCGATGTCGAGCTGGTCGCGAGCGAGCTGTCCACCAACGCCGTGGTGCACACCGCGACCTCGTTCACGGTCCTGGTCCACGCGTACGAGGACACGTTGCTGCTGGAGGTCCGCGACAGCTCGATGGTGGGACCGACCCTGGTTGCAGCCCAGGTCCACGACACCGGCGGACGCGGCATGGCTCTGGTGGACGGGCTGTGCCGTGACTGGGGTGTCGACACCCACGCGGACGGGGGAAAGTCGGTGTGGGTCACCTTCAGTCTGCGGTGAGCGGCCACTAGCGTGAGCGGATGAGCACCTCACCCAGCGGCGAGCAGTGGACCCTCCGCCACGGCCGGCAGGAGGCCACGATCGTCGAGGTCGGCGGTGGCCTGCGGACCTACACCGTCGACGGTGCGGACGTCGTGGCCGGCTATGACGAGGACGAGTTCTGCCTCGCCGGCCGCGGGCAGGTGCTGATGCCCTGGCCCAACCGGATCCGTGACGGGCGCTACTCCTTCGCCGGAGTGGACCAGCAGCTCGCCATCACCGAGATCCCCCTCTCCAACTCCAACCACGGACTGGTCCGCTGGCTCCCCTGGCAGCTGCACTGGCACGACGAGGGCTGGTCGGCGTTGACCGTCCGCACCCGGCTGCACCCTTCCCCCGGCTGGAGCGGCACCCTCGACCTCAGCGTCAACTACGTCCTCGACGACGTCGGTCTGTCCGTCAGCGCGCACGCCGCCAACGTGGGGGATGCACCCGCGCCCTTCGGGTATGGCGCGCACCCGTACGTCGCGGTGAACGACACCCGCCTCGCCGACGTCGAGCTCAGCATCCCCGCTGCCCGCGAGGTCCGCGTCGACGAGCAGATGATCCCGACGACGACCGACCCGGTTCGTCCCGAGACTGACTTCCGCACGAGCCGGCCGCTGGGCAGCACGAGCCTCGACACGGCATACACGGACCTCGTGCGGACTCGCCCGGACGGGGCGTGGGAGGTCGTCGTCGGCGGGCTCGCGGGCGGCGACGTCCGGGTCTGGGGTGGCGAGGGCCTGGACTGGGTGCAGGTCTACACGGCCAAGGGCGCCGACTCGGGGGTGAACGGGACCAGGGGCATCGCGGTCGAACCGATGTCGTGCCCGAGCAACGCGTTCAACTCCGGCGACGGGCTCGTGGTGCTCGAGCCCGGCCAGGCGTGGTCGGGCACCTGGGGGATCACCCCTGGCCAGCTGGCCTGACGGGTCGTCGGCGCTCCCCACGGGTCGTCGACGGTTCCGGGTCGTCGTCGGCGGTGACGGCGGCCGGCGTGTGCCGAGTCAGTCGGTCCGCGTGCCGACCCGTGCGGGCTGCGGGCCCGTGGCGACACCGTCGCCCGGACCGGCCCCCGTGGGCTCGGTCAGGGCGACGGACCCGACCTGCACGCCGTTGACCAGTGGCGGGATCCGGCGCTCCACCGCGAGGGCGAGCAGTGCCATGGCACCGCAGCTGAGGACGAGCATGACGATGAACTCGGCGGACCAGTGGTGGTTGAGCATGAAACCGGCCACCACAGGCCCGAGGATGGTGCCGGACTGAAAGGCCCCGGCGCTGACGGCGTTGTAGCGGCCGCGCAGGTGGTCGGGGGCCATGTCGTTGGTGATCGCCGGGATGGTCGGCTGGAGCAGGGTCTCGCCGAGCGCGAACATCGCGTGGAAGGCCAGCACCCCCGCGGCGGCCACGAGGGTCCCGGGGGCGAACCCGGTCAGTCCCAGGAGGACCCAGGCGCCCGCCCACAAGCCGGCCATGACGAGCAGCGACGCGGGTGCGGCGGCGACCGCTGATGCGGTGCAGGACGGCGAACTGCAGCCCCACGATCACCGCCGTGTTGAGGGCGAACGCAAACCCGATGACCTCGGTCGGCACCTTGCTGACCTGGCGGGCGAAGGCAGGGAACCCGGCCTCCATCTGGCCGTAGCCCACGAAGGTGCCGAAGAAGGTCAGCGCGGTCATCCAGACCACCAGGGGCTGGCGGACGATCTGGAGGTAGGAACCACCGGAGCCCTCGGCGCCCTCCGGCTTCTCGGCCCGGCCGTGGACGTGGCGCAGCGGACCGAGCAGCAGGGCGATCGGCACGAGCATGGACGCGGCGTCGGCCAGGAAGATCACGGTGAACGGGACGGGCGGTGGACGTCGGCGTAGAGGCCGCCGATGACGCCACCGAGGCCGATCCCGAGGTTGACCAGGGCGAAGTTGATGCCGAAGTACTGCTGGCGGGCAGGTCCCGTGGTCACGGCCGCCACGAGGGCGTTGAACGCCGGCCAGGACACCCCGAAGTTGAACCCGAGGAACACGAACGCCAGCGCCACGGTCCACGGCGTCGTGGCGAACGCGAGGACCACGCAGCCCACGAGCTGGGCGAACGTTGCCACGAGCAGCATCCGTCGCGCGCCGACCTTGTCCGTCAGGGCGCCGCCGGGACCCGTCACGGCGAGGGCGACCACCGCGATGAAGGCCATCAGTGCGCCGGCGAGGTCCAGGGAGATGCCGCGGACCTCGTTGAGGTAGATCACGGTGAAGGGCAGCGTCAGGCCGCGGCCCAGCGTCTGGATCGCCACGGTCGACAGCAGCCAGCGGCCCTCGACCGACAGGTCGCCCCAGAACTGGCGGACCCCAAGCTTTCGGGCCTGCTCAGGGGACTGCTGGGACGGGGACGACTCGCTCACCGGGACATCCTGCCGCACCCCACCGACAGTCCTGAACCGGTTTTCCCCACCCGGCCACGGGTCGGGGTGGGCTGACGCGCACAGCGCCCCGCGCGGCATACCGGAAAGGATTTGGCGCCACCCGATAGCCTTGTGACGCGCACAGAGCGCACCCAAACTTTCGATGTAGAGGTGGACCAGTGCCCACTGGCAAGGTCAAGTGGTACGACGCGGAGAAGGGCTTCGGCTTCATCTCCGACGACGACGGCAGCGACGTGTTCCTCCACGCGAACGCGCTGCCCGAGGGCGCGAGCACGCTCAAGGGCGGTGTTCGCGTCGAGTTCAGCGTCGCCGAGGGGCGTCGCGGGACCCAGGCCCTCGCGGTGACGCTGCTCGAGCCGGCGCCCAGCGTCACGGCCGGCAAACGTGAGCCGAACCGCAAGTCGCCGGAGGACCTCGCCCCGCTCGTCGAGGACGCCATCAAGCTGCTCGACAGCACGAGCAACTCCCTGCGTCGCGGCCGCCGCCTCGACAAGGAGCACGGCACCAAGGTCGCCGCGGTCCTGCGCTTTCTCGCCGACCAGCTGGAGCCGTGAGCATGGCCACCCCGAAGAAGGACGCGGTGCTCGAGGCCGCGGTCGACCTCGCCCGCGAGGCGGCCGAGTCGATCGCGGAGTCCGGCACCGTCGGTGAGCACCTCGGCATGCAGCTCGAGGAGCGAGCGCCTCGGCACGCACTACTTCGCGTGCACGGCCAAGGCGTACCCCGGGCTGGCGCTGGGCGATCACGGTCGCCCGGGTGCCGCGCGGCAAGGTCGCGACGGTGTGCGAGACCAACCTCGTCCCCGGTGACGGCGCGCTGCTGTCGCCGGAGTGGCTGCCGTACGCCGACCGCATCGCCCCCGGCGACCTCGGCGCCGGCGACGTGCTGCCCTACAAGGAGGACGACCCGCTGCTCGAGGCCGGGTTCGAGGCGACCGGCGACGAGGAGGTCGACGAGCTCGCGACGTACGAGCTCGGGCTCGGCCGCAAGCGCGTGCTGTCCGCCGAGGGTCGCGAGGCTGCGGCCCAGCGCTGGTACGAGGGCGAGAACGGCCCGCACCGCCGAGGTCGCCGAGAAGGCGTCCTGCGCCCTGCTCCACCTGCGGGTACTTCCTCCCGATGGCGGGTGCCCTCCGGCTTTTTTCGGCGTGTGCGCCAACGCCTGGTCGCCTTCCGACGGTCGCGTCGTGAGTCTTGACCACGGCTGCGGCGCCCACTCCGAGGTCGACGCCGAGCCGGCCGAGCACGTCCACACCGGCGAGCCGATCGTCGACGAGATGAGCTACGACCTCGTCTGACCGCCTCAGGCGCCGCTTGGCTTCTGAAAGCGGGGGTTGCTCGGCAAACGGGACTGTAGGTCCCGTTTTGCCGAACAACCCCCGCTTTGTCGCGTCGGCGCCGTCCACAGGAGCGACCTGCACCGCGCGTCGTCCACAGCCAGGCGCAGGTGACGTCCGCAGGGGCCCAGGCCGAGGCAGCGTTGCCGGATGGATTCGCAAGCGGGTGCGCTGATCGCGGCCCAGGGCGGCGCTGTGGGCGCCAGCCAGCTCAGCAGGTTGGGGGTCTCCCCGTATGACGCGCATGCGTGGGTCGCGTCCGGAGAGCTGGTCCGGGCGCGTCGGGGGGCGTTTGTCGGCGGCCGGCAGTGGGGTGGGGCCGATGGCGACGGGCGGTACCGATTGACGGTGATGGCGGTGATGCGGTCACGGTCGTCCCTCATGTCGAGTGAGGCGGAAGTGGCCAGTCACCACTCGGCACTGGCGCTGCACGGTCTGCCGCTGTGGCATGTGGACCGCCGACTCGTGGTGCTCAGCGGCGACGTGCAGCAGTCCACGACCGTGGCCGGCCTCCGGGTCATGCCGCTGCGGGCGAGAGGCTGCTGCCGGGACTGCGCGGGCGGGCGAGGGTGAGGCGAGCCCTGGCAGCTGTCGACGCGAGCGCGAGTCGCCGGGCGAGAGCCGCACCCGTCTGGGTCGGCGCTGGGCCTGCCCATTAAGTCGCAGGCCGTGATCAGCGACGAGTCGGGCTGCTTCGTCGGTCGGGTCGACTTCCTTGTGGCCGGTCGGGTGGTGGTCGAGTTCGACGGCGCCGTGAAGTATGCAGGCGCCGAGGGCCGCGACGGACTCATCGCGGAGAAACGACGCGAGGACCGACTGCGTGCGCTGGGTTACGAAGTGGTCCGACTGACCTGGGACGACCTGGCGCACCCGGAGCGGGTGCTCGGTGCCATCAGGGCCGCTTTGCTCCGTCGAGCCGCCTGACGTGCTCCGCCTCGCAGCAGGTGGGCTGGGCGCCATACGCGCTCGCCCCCCGCCGCGCGCGCAAAGCGGGTGTTGTTTGGGGAAACCGGCATCTACAAGTCCCGTGTTGCCAAGCAACCCCCGCCTTTGCCGGGGATGGACGCGGGCGGGGGCTCAGAGGTCAGTCGGCGCCGGTGGCGTTGCCGCGGCCGCGACGCACGTAGGAGAAGCCGAGCAGGCCGAGCACGATCCCGGCCACACAGGTCCACGGCCACCAGTGACGGTCGCCCTGGTGCAAAGACGGCACCGCGAGGATGATGCCGAGCGCCACGAACCAGCCGATGGTGCCCCAGAGCGTGACCGTCGCACTGCTCAGCGCCAACGGCTGGAGCTCGTCCGGCTCCGACGCCGGCGCGGGGGCGTCGGGAGTCGGCCACGACGCGAGCGGGGTCGGCCACGGGGACGCCAGCGGCCTCGCCCACGGGGTGGCCCGCAGGGTGTCGTGGCGAATCGGTCATGCGTGCAGCCTATCTTTCACACCGCCGCAACACGCAGGCTCTACTCTGCTGCCCATGGCGAAGCCCACTTCCTCCACGAAACCTGCGACGGCCACGGCCGGCAGTGCCCCCACCAGCGGACTCGACGGGTTCTTCCGGATCACCGAACGCGGCTCGACCGTCAGCCGGGAGATCCGCGGTGGACTGGTCACCTTCTTCACGATGGCCTACATCGTCGTGCTGAACCCGCTCATCATCGGCACCCAGCAGGACGGCACCGGCCAGTTCCTCGGCGGCGGCGACATCGTCAAGGCGCAGACCCTCGTGGCCGCCGGGACCGCCCTCGTCGCCGGTGTCATGACGCTGCTGATGGGCGTCGTGGCGAACTACCCGCTCGCGCTCGCGACCGGCCTCGGGCTCAACGCGTTCGTGACGTTCGGCATCGCCAAGCTCCCTGGCATGACGTGGGCCGACGCGATGGGCCTGGTCGTCATCGAGGGCGTCATCATCCTGGTCCTCGTGCTGACCGGATTCCGGCAGGCGGTGTTCCGCGCGATCCCGCCGGAGCTCAAGACGGCGATCTCGGTCGGCATCGGCCTGTTCATCACCATCATCGGCCTGGTCGACGCGGGCTTCGTCCGCCGCCCGGCACCGGCCCGGTCCCCGTCGAGCTCGGCATCGGTGGCTTCCTCAACGGCTGGCCGTCTGCTCGTCTTCGTCGTCGGGCTGCTCGCGATCATCGTCATGATGGTGCGCAAGGTGAAGGGCGCCATCCTCTACGGCATCGTCGGCGGCACGGTGCTGGCGATCATCGTCGAGGCGATCGCCAAGATCGGCCCGCAGATCGACGCCACCGGCAAGGTCGTCAACCCGGCCGGCTGGGGCCTCAACGTCCCGACGCTTGCCCGGACAACGTCGTCGACGTCCCCGACTTCGGGCTGCTCGGCCACTTCAGCGTGCTCGGCTCGTTCTCGAAGATCGGCGTCGTCGTCCGCGGTGCTGCTCGTCTTCACCCTGCTGCTCGCCGACTTCTTCGACACCATGGGCACGATGGTCGCGGTCGGCGCCGAGGGTGGCCTGCTCGACAAGGACGGCAACCCGCCGAACTCCGACAAGATCCTGCTGGTCGACTCGGTCGCGGCGATCGCCGGTGGTGCGGCTCGGTCTCGTCCAACACGTCCTACATCGAGTCCGCGTCCGGCGTCGGTGAGGGTGCACGCACCGGGCTGGCCTCGGTCGTCACGGGCGTCGCTGTTCCTGCTCGCGACGTTCTTCGCGCCCCTGGTCAAGATCGTGCCCTACGAGGCCGCGACGCCGGCGCTCGTCGTCGTCGGCTTCCTGATGATGCAGCAGGTCAAGGGCATCGACTGGGACGACCTCGAGATCGCGATCCCGGCGTTCCTCACGATCGTGCTCATGCCGTTCACCTACTCGATCACGGCGGGCATCGGCGCCGGCTTCGTCGTCTACACCCTCATCAAGGTGGTGCGCGGCAAGAGCAGCCGTGATCCACCCGCTGCTGTGGACGGTGTCGGTCCTGTTCGTCATCTACTTCGCGATCGACCCCGATCAAGGAGCTCCTCGGCGTCCTGACCGGGCCCCGTCGGCCCACCCCGTTCGACCCGTATGCCGCGTGGCCCCGTGAGGGGGGCCACGCGGCATACGTCATGCGGGGGGTTGCGTCGGCTCGGGACAGGCTCGGAAATACTTAGCACAGGTAATGAGTTACGCTAAGTACCTGAACCAAGGAGACCCCATGACCCCACCGCCTGCGCGCTCGCCGCGTCGCACCGCCGAGGCTGGTCTCACCCCCGCAGCCGTCTCGCGCCTCGCCGGAGAGCTCCGTCTCGCCTGCATGCGCATCTCGCGGCGGGTCCGGTTCGAGAGCACGGACGCCGTTGCGCCCCACCAGTTCTCGGTGCTGAACCGCCTCGAGAAGGCTCCCCGCACGCCGGGTGAGCTGGCCGAGATCGAACGGGTGAGCGCACCCAGCATGACCCGCACCGTCGGACGCCTCGTCGAGCTGGGACTCGTCGAGCGCACCGACGACCCCTCCGACCGCCGTCAGGTGATCCTGTCGCTGACGCCCGACGCCGTGGCGCTGCTGCGCGACATCCGCCGCAAGCGCGACGCCTGGATGTCGGTGCGTGTCGGCCGTCTGACCCCCGCCGAGCAGGACGTCCTCGAACAGGCCGCCGTCATCCTCACGCGGGTGGCCAACGAGTGAGCCCGACCTTCTCCTCGCTCTCGGTCCGCAACTACCGGATCTACGCCACCGGCGCCTTCATCTCCAACATCGGCACCTGGATGGGCCGGGTCGCCCAGGACTGGCTGGTCCTGACCGAGCTGACCCACCACTCCTCGACCGCGCTCGGCATCGTCACCGGGCTGCAGTTCCTGCCGTTCCTGCTGCTCGCGCCGTGGGCCGGCATGATCGCCGACCGCTACCCCAAGCGCGTCATCCTGGCGATCACCCAGACCGCCCTGGCCCTGTCGTCGCTGGCCCTCGGCCTGCTCGTCGTCACGCGGCACCGCGCAGCTGTGGATGGTCTACGCGATCGCCCTGTTCACCGGGATCGCCACCGCGGTCGACAACCCGGCCCGGCAGACCTTCGTCTCCGAGATGGTGCCGCGCGAGCGCCTCGCCAACGCCGTCTCGCTCAACAGCGCCTCGTTCAACGCCGGTCGGCTCGTCGGCCCCGGCGTCGCAGGCCTGACCATCGCCGCGTTCGGCACCGGCTGGACGCTGCTGCTCAACACGCTGACCTTCGTCGCGGTGCTCATCGCGCTGGCGTCGATGGCCAACGCGCCGAGCTGCAGACCCGCGCCGATGCTGTCCCGCGGCAAGGGCGCCATCCGTGAGGGCGTGCGCTACGTCCGCGGTCGCGCCCGACATCCATGCTCGTCATGGCGCTGGTGTTCGTGCTCGGCACGTTCGGCATGAACTTCCAGATCACCACGGCGCTGATGGCCACGAGGGAGTTCGGCAAGGGTCCGCAGGAGTACGGCCTGCTCGGCTCGATCATGGCGATCGGCTCGCTGTCCGCGGCGCTGCTGTCGGCCCGCCGGGCCCGTCCGCGGCTGCGGATCCTGCTCGTCGCATTCGTCGGGTTCACGATCTCCAGCGGGCTCGCGGCGGTTGCCCCGACCTACCCGTTGTTCGCGCTCGCCCTGGTCCCCGTCGGGCTCTCGGCGCTGACCGCGCTGACCACGGCCAACGCCATGGTGCAGCTCACCGTCGACTCGGCCATGCGAGGCCGGGTGATGGCGCTCTACATGGCGATCTTCATGGGCGGCACGCCGCTCGGCGCCCCGGTGATCGGCTGGATCGGCGACGTCTGGGGCCCGCGCTGGACCATCGGCATCGGCACGATCGCCGTCGGCCTCGTCACGGTGGTGGTGTCGATCTGGCTGGCGAGGCACGAGAATGTCCAGGTGACCTACGAGACGAAGCGACGGCCGCGCCTGCGGATCCGCACCCTCCCGGCGCCCGCCGCCGTCTCGGAGCCGGTTCCCGAGGCCGTACGGTGACGCCGGTCTTCCGCCGTCGGGTCACCATCGCGGTGCTCGTCATCGTCGTCGCCGTCGCGGTCGTCGCGAGCATCGTGCGCTGACCGCGCCCGTCCCTGGCCCGACGGCGCCGCTGCTTGGCCACCGTGCTGGTCCTTGGCCACTGCGCCGGTCCTTGCCGGTTCTTGGTCGGGCAGCGGGTCACCCATCTGGCCGAGGCGCCGCCGCGCCGACAGCGGGACCCTGAGGCATGGCAGGCGATCCGCCGCCGCCGCGTGGGCTGACGGTCAGGCCCGTGGGCCCCCACTCCTGGGAGGTCTCGGGCTGCGGGGTCACGCGCCGCTGCAGGACCCTGGAAGGTGCCCGACGCTGGGCCTCCCTGCACCTGTCCGACTGCGGCGGTGGCCACGTCACCGTGCTCGACGAACAGGGCCGAGAGGTCGATGACAGCCCGGTCGGACCCGGCAGCCTCGCTGCCCTCAGCCGTCGCGACGGCTGAGGGCTCGACCAGCTACTTGAGCTTGCAGAGCACGACGACCTTGAGCACGTTGAGCACCGGGTCGTAGGAGGTGGGGCACTTGCCGTTGACCGGCGCGACGGTCAGGGGCAGGGCCGGGGTGGTCGGGGTGCTGCTCGGCGTCGGCTTCGACGTGCTCGACGACGGGCTCGGTGCGGGGCTCGACGACGGGGCCGGGGTCTGGCCGGTCACTCCACCGACCACACCTCCAACCACGGAACCCACGGTGCCGGCGAGGCTGCCGCCGCCTGCCGTGGTCGAGGGGGCGGGGGTCGACCCCGATCCTCCCGGGCCGCCCGAGACCGCGCCCGAACCGCCAGAGCTCGAGCCGGAGGTGCTGCTGGGGGAGGGCTTGGCCGTGCTGGCCGAGGGCTTCGGCCCGGGCTTGCTGCCGGGAGCCCCAGCGACGCCGGCGACCCCTCCGCCGGCGACTCCGGCGGCCGGACCGGGCTGCTGGACCTCGTTGCCCGTGGGCAGGAAGGGCTGGCCCGAGCTCTGGGCCGCGGTCAGTGCCCCGTCGGGGACGACGGCATACCCACCGCGGTAAGCGCGGGCGAGCGCGAGCACCTCGTTGGCATACGCGTCGCTCTGGTTGTAGCGCAGGACGGCGGTGCGGGCACCGCTCTCGGTGCCGAGGTTGCCCGGTCCGGAACAGAGGTAGACGGCTGCGCCGGTGACGGCGTCCATGAGGTTCTGGGGGTCCTTGCGGCCGTCGCCGTTGGCGTCGACGCCGACCGTGCGCCAGGTGCCGGGGATGAACTGCATGGGTCCGACGGCGCGGTCGAAGATGGTGTCGCGGTCGAAGACGCCGCGGTCGGTGTCGCGGATGACGGCGGTGTTGTTGGAGCCGTTGAGCGGGATGCCGTAGATGCCGGGGCGGACGGTGCCGGTCGAGTCGATGCCGTTCCCGCCGTACCGTCCGTGGTTGGACTCCACCTTGCCGATCCCCGCGAGGAGGGCCCAGTCGATGTTGCACTCCGGGTCGGCCGCGTCCACGAGCTGCGCGCCACGACGGTATGCCGCCAGGGCTGCGGCAGGGATGCCGTTGGCGCTCGCGGTGTCGGACAGCTGGAGGCCGGGGGCTGCGCTGACCGGGGTCGCGCTGGCCTCGGGCGGAGCCGGCAGCTCGGGCAGCGGCGGCAGGGAGGGGGCCTCGGGGCGCTGGACGGCGACCTTGGGGACCGTGACGACAGGGCGGGAGTCGGCCACGACGTCGGTGCTGGGGTGGCTGTCGGTGGCGACGAGGGCCAGCCCGCTCCCGATCAGGGCCACCGCGGGCAGGGCGGCAACGGCGATGCGCCAGTTCGGTCGCGTCACGCGGGTCATCTTCGACTCCTCGGTCCAGTTCTCCCCACCCCCGGGGCTTGTACCGGGAACAACGAGGAGCCGAGGCCGAGGTTACGCGCGGGTTCCCCCCTGCGCGCGCCGATCAGCCGACAATGTGCTCAATGCAGGCAATCAGGGCGGAAACGTCCTCGGGCTCGGTGGCCGGGAAGGTCGCCACGCGCAGCTGGTTGCGGCCGAGCTTGCGGTAGGGCTCCACGTCGACGACGCCGTGGGCCCGCAGCGTCTTCGCGATGGCCGCGGCGTCGACCGCGTCGTCGAAGTCGATCGTGCACACCACCTGGGAGCGGGCGCCGGGGTCGGTGACGTATGGCGTGGTGTAGCTCGTGCGCTCGGCCCAGTCGTAGAGGCGCCCGCTGGAGTCGGCGGTGCGGGCCACGGCCCAGTCCAGGCCGCCGTTGCCGTTGAGCCAGTCGATCTGCGAGTGCAGCAGGGCCAGCGTCGACAGGGCCGGGGTGTTGTAGGTCTGGTTGAGGCGGCTGTTGGACACCGCCGTCGGCAGGCTGAAGAAGTCGGGCACCCAGCGGCCGCTGGCCGCGATCTCGTCGACCCGGGCCAGGGCTGCCGGTGAGAACGCCGCCAGCCAGAGGCCGCCGTCGGCGGCGAAGCACTTCTGCGGTCCGAAGTAGTAGACATCCGTCTCGCTGACGTCGACGGGGAGGCCGCCGGCGCCCGAGGTGGCGTCGATGAGCACGAGTGCGCCGTCGTCGGCACCCTCGACCCGATTGACCGGTGCCATCACCCCGGTGGAGGTCTCGTTGTGGGGCCAGGCGTAGACGTCGACACCGGTCTCCGGGAGGGCGCTGGCGAGCGTGCCCGGGTCGGCCTTGATGATCGTGGAGTCGCCCAGGAACGGCGCGTTGTTCGTGACGGACGCGAACTTGGACGAGAACTCACCGAAGGCCAGGTGCTGGGCGCGCTCGCGGACCAGCCCGAAGGCAGCGATGTCCCAGAACGCCGTCGAGCCACCGTTGCCGAGGATGATCTCGTAGCCCTCGGGCAGGCTGAACAGGTCGGACAGGCCCTCGCGGACCGCGCCGACGAGGTTCTTCACGGGGGCCTGGCGGTGCGAGGTCCCGAGCAGGGTGGTGCCGAGGCTCGCGAGGTACTCGACCTGCTCCGGACGCACCTTCGAGGGGCCTGAGCCGAACCGGCCGTCCTTGGGGAGCAGGTCGGCGGGGATGGTCATGGTGGCGTTGTCGGTCACGGGGACGAGTGTTGCACCTCGTCCCGAGGCGTGGGACGTCAGGTCCACACCCCGGACCCTTCGGGGCGCCTCGTGCAGCAACCTCTGCTAGCAGAGGTTGCTGCCGTAGGGGTAGGTAGCAACCTGGGACCAGGGCAGGAGCCTGTGCTGAGTGGCTGGCCGAGATGCAGTCAGAGGCGGACGTGACGACGGGCGCGCAGGATGGCCGCGTCGACCCGGGACCGCACGAGCCTGAGGTCGTCCACCTCGGCCCAGACGAACCTCGTCACCTCCCGGCCCGTGTCACGCAGCCGGTCCTCCCGCCACTTCTCGGTGGCGAGGGCGCTTCTCAGCTGCTCGGGGCTCGGGCGGCTCAGGCCACCCGCATACTTCGCGAGCCCGTCGAACTCGATGATCACCGGCTCGTCATCCAGCTCGAAGTCGACGCGCCACCGTCGCCCCTCCGCCTCGACCCATACCTGCGGCGTGAAGCGATGACCCAGGACGCGAAGTGTGTGGGCGAGCCGAGTCTCCCCGACCGACTCGTGCCGCCCGTCGGCATGCGTGAGGAGCTTGCGCACGCCCGTGATTCCGGGGTGGCGGACGTGCGCATCGACGGCGTCCCTCAATGCGTCCTGCGACGTCAGTCCGCGCTGGAGCGCACCATCGGCGGCCACCAGGCTCTCGAAGGCAGATGTGGTGCGTCCCGGGCCGACGGGGATGAGCCCGACCTGCACGACGGCGTGGGCGACGGGCACGGTCAGGTAGCCGGCTGGAGCGAGGACGGGCTCGACACCACAGGCGGGGTGGAGACATGCCGAGGGCCGTGAGCGCGTGTGGTCGTCCGCGGTTCGGCACAGGTGCGCCACGCTCATGTCTGACTTCCAGAGCGGTATGTCGTGCAGCACCAGCGCCGAGTGGTGGCTGGCGATCGCGCGGCCCTCGAAGGAGCGGAGCAGGGCAACCGTCAGCAGACGGTGCAGCTGGCGGTCCGTGTCGAAGCGGTCCACACCTTCCCACGGTGGGTTGACCGCGTCGGGCGGGCACACGGCATACCAGCCTCGGATGAGGCGTCGAACCGAGCCGAGCCTGCGCATCCGGCGCAGGTCGGAGGGTCCGATGCCGAGCTTGGCTGCGTCGGCGGCAGAGGCGACGCCGTCTTGGGCCAGCTCGTGGAGTTCCATCGCCGCAGCCTGCCCGATTGCGCCGGGGTGCCGCGGTGAGCCTGTGGACAACCGCCGCAGTGCCGCGTGAGAGACCCAGACTCAGCACAGGTTGCTGCTCGGACCACAGGTAGCAACCTGCCCTTACTGCAGCAACCTCTGCTAGCAGAGGTTGCTGCAGTAAGCGGGGGTATGGCGCGGGGCCTGGTACGGCGCGGCGAGCCTGTGTCAGGCGCGGTAGCCCTTGACGGCTTCGAGGCCGCGGGGGGCCTCGCCGGTGTAGCGGGCGCTCGGGCGGATCAGGCGGCCGGTCTTCTTCTGCTCCAGGATGTGGGCCGACCAGCCGGCCGAGCGCGCACAGCTGAACATCGGGGTGAACATCGAGGCCGGGACCTCGGCGAAGTCGAGCAGCACCGCCGCCCAGAACTCCACGTTGGTCTCCAGGACGCGGTCGGGACGGCGTTCGCGCAGCTCGGCGAGGGCGGCCTGCTCGAGCGCGGCGGCGACCTCGTAGCGCGGTGCGTCGAGGCGCTTGCAGGTTGCGCGGAGCACGCGGGCGCGGGGGTCCTCGGCGCGGTAGACCCGGTGGCCGAAGCCCATCAGGCGCTCGCCGCGGTCGAGCACGTCCTTGACGTAGGCCCGCGCGTCGCCGCTCTTCTCGACGCCCTCGACCATGTGCAGCACGCGGGAGGGGGCGCCGCCGTGCAGCGGACCCGACATGGCACCGACCGCCCCGGAGAGGCAGGCGGCGACGTCGGCGCCGGTGGAGGCGATGACTCGGGCGGTGAAGGTGGAGGCGTTCATGCCGTGCTCGGCGGCGCTGACCCAGTAGGCGTCGACGGCCTCGGTGTGGCGCGGGTCGGGCTCGCCGCGCCAGCGGATCATGAACCGCTCGACGATGGTCTTGCCCTGGTCGACCTGCGCCTGGGGCACCATCGGCCGCCCCTGGCCGCGGGCGGACTGCGCCACGAACGACAGGGCCATCACCGAGGAGCGGGCGAGCTGGTCGCGGGCCTCGTCCGCCTCGATGTCGAGCAGCGGCTTGAACCCCCACAGCGGCGCGAGCTGGGCCAGGGCCGACTGCACGTCGACGCGGACGTCACCGGAGTGCACCGGCAGCGGGAACGGCTCGGCCGGCGGCAGGCCCGGGTCGAACTCGTTGTCGACGAGCAGCCCCCACACCTGCCCGAAGCTCACGCGGCCGACGAGGTCCTCGATGTCGACCCCGCGGTAGCGCAGCGAGCCGCCCTCCTTGTCGGGTTCGGCGATCTCGGACTCGAAGGCGATGACACCCTCGAGCCCGGGCTTGAAGTCACTGTCGGACATCGGGTCCCCGATCTGTTCGTCAACACTGGCGATGGTCAGGCTCGGCACATTCTGCACCGTCACCGCCGTCCGCCACCATGGACCCATGCTCATTGCGGACGAGGACTTCGACGGCGAGACGTTCACAGGCGACCTGGACGGTGGCTCCGGCGAGAACGCCCGCTTCCTCGAGTGCGTGTTCGAGGATGCCGACCTGTCCCGGTTGCGGGCCTCCCGGGCCAGGTTCAGCGAGTGCGAGCTCACCGGGGTGCGCGGCGCCGGCGTCGACCTCTCGGAGTCGGCCTGGCAGGACTGCACCATCCGTGGGGCCCGGCTCGGGGCCGTCCAGCTGTATGGCGCGGAGCTGCGCCGGGTGCGCTTCGAGGGTTGCAAGATCGAGTTCCTCAACCTCCGCGGGGCCAAGCTGTGGGACGTGCAGTTCGTCGACTGCCAGCTCGTCGAGCCCGATCTCGCGGAGGCCCAGCTGACCCGGGTCGAGTTCGACGGTGGTCGGGTCATCGGTCCGGACTTCTCCAGGGCCCGGCTCAAGGACGTCGACCTCAGCAGCTCGGTGGTGAGCGCACCCCGTGGCGTGGCGGGCATGGCCGGGGCGAAGATCTCCCGGCTCCAGCTCATCGACCTCGCCGAGGCGTTCGCCGTCGAGCTCGACCTCACGGTCACGGACTGACGGGTCAGCCCTTCGAGCGGCGCTTGTCCCTCACGGACAACGTCTGCTTGCCCTCGTCGCGGATCTCGAAGAGCTCGACCGCCTTGAGCAGCTTGATCAGCGAGCCGTACCCGTAGTTGCGCGAGTCGAACGACGACTGGTTGGAGATGTACTGGCCGATGGTGCTGACCCTGGCCCAGCCGTCGTCGTCGGCGGCGCTCTCGACCGCGTTGCGCAGCAACGTCATCATGCGCGTGTCCTGCTTCAGCTCCGACGGGGTCCTGCGTACCGGGACGCTCGCGGCCTTCGCGGCGGCAGCCTTCGCCGTCGCAGCCTTCTTCCTCGCGGTCGTCCGCTTCGTCGCCTCAGTGGCCACGGGCGCCTCGGACACGGCGGCCTCGGCCACTGGCTCGACGACCTCCTCGTCCGGCTCGGCCAGCTGGTCGAGGCGCAGGAACTTGGTGCAGGCGGTCTGGAACGGCTCGGGCGTCTTCGCCTCACCGAACCCGTAGACCTGGGCGCCCTTGGCCCGCAGGTGCATCACGAGCGGGGTGAAGTCGGCGTCCGACGACACGATGCCGAACGCGTCGGGGTGGTCGTTGTAGAGCAGGGCCATCGCGTCGACGACCATCGCCATGTCGCTGGCGTTCTTGCCGCGGGAGTAGTCGAACTGCTGGATCGGCTGGATCGCGTTGGCGTGCAGCACCTCGGTCCAGGGCCGCAGGCCGGGCTTGGTCCAGTTGCCGTACGCCCGGCGGATGCTCGTCTCCCCGAGCTTGGACAGCTCGCTGAGGATGAGGTCGAGCTTCTTGGCGGAGGAGTTGTCCGCGTCGATGAGCAGGGCGATGCGCGCGCGAGGGTCCATGGCGCGACCGTACCCCCGGGACCGCGAGCGGGGGCTCGCGCGACGCGGCATACAGTCCCTTCCGTGCCGCTGCTCCTCGACCTCGCCCCGTTGCGGGAGAACGCGCCATACCGCCGCCTGTATGCCGGGTTCACCCTCTCCAACGTCGGCTCCCAGCTCGCCGTGGTCGCCATCGGTCTGCAGGTCTACGACCTGACCCGCAGCACCGCGGCCGTCGGCATCGTCGGGCTCTGCGCGCTGGTGCCGCTGGTCTTCATGGGGCTGTACGGCGGGACCCTCGTCGACCACTTCGACCGGCGGGTCGTCGGGCTGATCGCCCAGAGCATCGCGTTCGTGACGAGCATCCTGTGCGCGCTGCAGGCGTGGGCGGGCAACACCCAGGTGTGGGTGCTCTACCTCCTGGTCGCGCTCTGGAACGGTGCGTTCGCCGTGGCCTCGCCGGCGCGCAGCTCGATCTACCCGCGCATCCTGCGTCGCGACCAGCTGCCCGCTGCCAACGCGCTGTCGGTGTTCGCGATGAACGCCTCGATGACGGTGGGCCCGTTGCTCGCCGGCGTCCTGGTCGACACGGGCGGGTTCAAGGCGGCCTACACCGTCGACGCCGTCATCACGACCGCCGCGCTGTGGGGACTGGCCAAGCTGCCGGCCCTGCCGCCCGAGCCGGGGGAGGAGGGCGCGGCACCGTCGAAGCCCGGACTGCGTTCTGTGCTCGACGGATTCGCGTTCCTGGCGACGAGGCCCAACGTGCGCATGACGTTCGTCGCCGACATCGCCGCGATGCTGCTCGCGCAACCGCGCGTGCTCTTCCCGGCCGCGGGGGCCGTGATCTTCGGTGGGGGTGCCAGGACCGTGGGGGCGCTGAGCGCGGCGGCGGCGGTCGGCGGAATCGTCGCGATGTTCTTCTCCGGACGCCTGGGCCACATCCGTCGTCAGGGCCTGGCGATCATGGTGTCGATCGTCGGGTGGGGGTTCGCGATCGCGGGGTTCGGTGCGGCGATGCTGGCCGCCGGGGGAGTGGTCGACAGGGGGACGGCCCTGTGGTTCGGCCTGCTCGCGATGGCCGTCGCCGGCGCCTCGGACTCGGTGAGTGCGGTGTTCCGCACGACGATCCTGCAGGCCGCGACCCCGGACCACCTGCGCGGGCGGCTGCAGGGGGTGTTCATCGTCGTCGTCGCCGGCGGCCCGCGACTGGGCGAGATGGCCGGCGGCTTCCTCTCGACCGGGGTCGGCGAGGCGTGGACGGCCGTGCTCGGCGGTATGGCGTGCGTGCTCGCCATCGTCGTGCTCGCCCGCGTGCAGCCGGGCTTCCTGCGCTACGACGCCCGCCACCCCACGCCGTAGCCGGGTTCGCGAATCAGGCGCGAGCGTCAGCCGGCGACGCCAGGCGACGACGGCAGGCGACGACCTCGGGCGCGATCGTCGGGCGCGAGAGTCAGGCGACGACGTCGCGTTTGGCCAGCGCGCGCCGTCGGACGTCGTCGGGGTCCTGCATCGCCCACCGCACGGTTGCGGTCGCGACCCCACCGAGGGGACGGCCGACGAACCGCTCGGTGACGGGCAGCCACGGCAGGCGCAGCGGCATACGGGCCCAGCGGGGGAGCATCGCGACCGCGCCCGCAGCAAGCGCGCTGTAGCCGGCCCGGGCCGCGAACGGCAGGGGCGGGTGGACGAGCAGGAAGCGAGCCGCCTCACGAGCGGCTTCGGTGGACTCGAGCTCGGGGCGGTAGTCCTCGATGGTCTGGCGGAGCGCAGCGACGGTGCGGGGTGGGTCGATGACGCCGAGCGCCTCGGCGACGACACAGCTCTGCTCGACGTAGCGGTCGGCCTCGGCGTCGGTCAGCGGATCGACCGCGTAGCGCTGGTAGGCGGTGAGGAAGCTGTCGGCCTCGGTGACGTGCACCCACTTCAGGAGGTGGGGATCGCTCGCGGAGTAGGGGCGTCCGTCGGGGGCCTTGCCGCGCACGCGCTCGTGGATGCCGCGGATGCGGGCGATGAGCGCCTCCGCGTCCTCGATGGTGCCGAACGTGGTCGTCGCGAGGAACTCGCTGGTGCGCTGCAGGCGGCCCCACGGGTCGCCCTTGTAGCCCGAGTGGCCTGCGACGCCGGCCATGGCGAGGGGGTGCAGGGACTGCAGCAGCAGCGCGCGGATGCCGGCCGGGAACATCGAGGCGTCGGCGTGCACCCGCCAGATCGGGTCCTCGGGCGTGAACCAGCGCGGGCCCTCGGCGCCCCAGATGCGCTCGGCCTTCACCTGGGCGTCGTTGCCGGCGACCTTGGAGCGCAACGCGTTCGCGAGCTGGCGGCGGGCCCCGCCAGAGATCGGGTCGAGGAGGGCCACCTCAGCGGCCGCGGCGACGCGGGAGCTGCTTGAGCCGCTCGACGGGCGTGGGGAGGTCGGCCGGACGCACCCGGATCGACAGGTCGCTGTTGGCGATGAGCTCGCCGATCGGCGTCGTGGTGCTCGGGTGGGCGGCGATCGGGTCCTCGCCGGAGAACACGACCCACACGGCCTCGCCGTGGTCGGCGCGCGGGTCGAAGGTCTTGAGCACTGACCCCTCGCGGACGGTGCCGGCGTGCTCGATCGCGCGCCGCTTGGCCTTCTGCCGGTCGATGGCCTTCTGCGCCGCCGCCATGGCCGGCTCCTTCGCCGACTGCGCCAGCACGATCGCGTGCGGGCCGTACTTCACGCCCCACTTGATGATGCTGCCGACGGCCTTGCCCTTGCCTGGCATCGTGTCTCCCTGTCGCTGGCTCGTTCTCCTCACCCTAATCTCGACCCATGACAGATGCGCGGCGCGTGGACTACACCGGCGAAGGCCTCTCGGAGGAGCAGGTGGCCGACACGCCCTGGCAGCAGGCGCGCCTGTGGGTCGACGAGGCCATCGCCCGGTCCGAGACCCAGGGCGACGTGCCGGAGCCCACGGCGATCTCGATCGCGACGGTCGACGCCGACGGCCGGCCCAACGTCCGCACCGTCCTCATGCGCTTCTTCGACGACCGCGGGCCGGGCTTCGTCACCGCCACCGTGTCGGCCAAGGGCCGGGAGATCGCAGCCACCGGCGGCATCGCCGCGGCCCTGACGTGGCCGTCGATGTTCCGGGCGATCCGCTTCCGCGGGCGGGCCATCGAGCTCGACCGCGAGGAGGTCGAGGGCTACTTCTTCTCCCGCCCGTGGGCCTCGCGGATCTCGGCGTGGGCCTCCCAGCAGTCCCAGCCGGTCGGCAGCCGCGCCGACCTCGAGGCCGCCTACGACCGGTGTGCCGCGCAGTTCCCCGACCACGGGAACGCCCACGACGTCCCCGTCCCCGACTTCTGGGGTGGCTGGCGGGTGCACTGCGACGAGGTCGAGTTCTGGGGTGGCCGGCGCAACCGCCTGCACGACCGGCTCGTCTTCACCCGGACCGGTGACGGCACCCTCGACGACCCTGCGAGCTGGAGCCTGTCCCGCCGCCAGCCGTAGCCCATCCGGGGCGAACCGGTGTGCCCCGCCCGACCACCCGGGTCGGCACGCCGATCTGAACAACCTCTGAGCGCCGGTGTCCGCATGGCGGGATGGGCGTTGATCATTCCTGAGACGTCGGCACACTTGTGAAACGAATCACACACGCGCACGCCAAGGACGTCGTTCGCGCGGTCCATCACATCGACCGCCGAATTCCAGGAGCTCCATGGCCACCGCCATCCACCCCGTCGTCGCCGAGGTCACCGCACGGGTGACCCACCGCAGCCGTGCCAGCCGCGCGGCATACCTGCAGCGCCTGTCGCGCGCCGCCTCCGAGCTGAGCCTGCGCCCTGCCCGCACCGACCTCGGGTGCTCCAACCTCGCCCACGCCGTTGCGGCGTGCGGCGGCAGCGACCGCACCACCATGGCCGCCGACACCGGGGTCAGCCTCGGGATCGTCACGTCCTACAACGACATGCTCTCCGCGCACGCGCCGTTCGAGCACTACCCGCAGGCGATGAAGCAGACCGCGCGCGAGGTCGGCGCCGTCGCCCGCGTCGCCGGTGGCGTGCCCGCGATGTGCGACGGCATCACGCAGGGGCGGGCGGGCATGGAGCTCAGCCTGTTCAGCCGCGACGTCATCGCGATGTCGACGGCGATCGCCCTGTCGCACGACGTGTTCGACGGCGTCCTCATGCTCGGTGTCTGCGACAAGATCGTCCCCGGCCTGGTCGCCGGTGCGCTGTCGTTCGGCCACCTCCCGACCGCCCTCGTGCCGGCCGGCCCCATGGCGAGCGGCCGCTCCAACGCCGACAAGGCCGAGACCCGCAAGGCGTATGCCGAGGGCGAGGCCGGGCGCGACGAGCTCCTCGCAAGCGAGGTGGCCTCGTACCACTCGCCCGGCACGTGCACGTTCTACGGCACCGCCAACTCCAACCAGATGCTCATGGACGTCATGGGCCTGCACCTGCCCGGTGCCGCGTTCGTCCACCCCGACGACCCGGTGCGCGAGGCGCTCACCGACGCGACCACCCGTCGCGTCGCGGAGATCGCTGCCTCCGAGCAGCCGTACGGCATCGGGCAGATCGTCGACGAGAAGTCGGTCGTCAACGGGGTCGTCGCCCTGCTCGCGACCGGTGGCTCGACCAACCACACGATGCACCTCATCTCGATGGCTGCCGCCGCCGGTGTCGACCTGACGTGGGAGGACTTCGACGACCTGTCGGCAGCCATCCCCTCGGTCGCCCGCATCTACCCCAACGGCCCCGCCGACGTGAACCACTTCCACGCCGCGGGCGGCACGCCCTACCTCGTCCGCACCCTGCTCGACGCCGGCATGCTGCACGAGGACGTCCTCACCCTGGCCGGCCCGGGGCTGCGTCACTACACGCGCAAGCCGGTGCTGGTCGACGGTGTCCTCGAGTTCGTCGAGGCGCCGCAGGAGTCGCTCGACCCCGCGGTCCTGCGCCCCGCGACCGACCCGTTCGCCGCCGACGGGGGGCTGCGCGTCCTGCGCGGCACCCTCGGCCACGCCATCATCAAGGTCTCCGCGGTCGCCGACGAGCACAAGGTGGTCGAGGCCCCGGCGCGGGTGTTCACCGACCAGGTCGGCTTCCTGCAGGCGTTCTCGCGCCGCGAGCTCGACCGCGACGTCATCGTCGTCATCCGCGAGCAGGGCCCCAGCGCCAACGGGATGCCCGAGCTGCACGCCCTCACCCCGTCGCTCGGTGTGCTCCAGAAGCGCGGCCACGCCGTCGCCCTGGTCACCGACGGCCGGATGAGCGGAGCGTCGGGCGCGATCCCGGCCGCGATCCACGTGACGCCGGAATCCGTTCATGCAGGCCCGATCTCGAAGATCCAGGACGGCGACGTCATCCGCGTCGACGCCCGCACCGGTCGGCTCGACGTCCTCGTCGACGAGGACGAGTTCGCCGCGCGGCTGCCCGCCCAGCGGGTCAGCGACGAGGGCGTCGGCACCGGGCGCGAGCTGTTCGCCCCGATGCGCGCCGCCGTGGGTCGCGCCGACGAGGGCGCCCACGTCTTCGCCGGACTCAGCCGCCTGTACGACCACACCTCCGCCACCGTCACCTCCGAGGAGACCCGATGACCTCTGCGACCGCTCCCGTCGCCAAGCCCGTGATCACCCGCGAGGCCGACATCCTCGACCTGGCCCCGGTGATCCCGGTGGTCGTCGTCGACTCGGTCGAGCAGGCGGTGCCGCTCGCGCGCGCCCTGCTGCGCGGCGGCATACCGGTCATCGAGCTGACGCTGCGCAGCGCGGCAGGGCTCGGCGCGATCGAGGCGGTGGCCTCGGAGGTCGAGGGCATGGTCGTCGGCGCCGGCACGGTCGTGACGCCCGAGCAAGTGCGCCAGGTCCAGGATGCCGGGGCGCAGTTCATCGTCACGCCGGGCTCGCCGCCGCGGCTGCTCGAGGCGGCGCTCGCGTCCGGGCTGCCGCTGCTGGCCGGCGCCGGCACCCTCACCGAGATGCTCACCCTGGCCGAGGCCGGGCTCGAGGCGATGAAGTTCTTCCCCGCCGAGGCCAGCGGCGGCCGGCCCTACCTGTCCGCGGTGTCGGGACCGTGCCCGCAGCTGCGGTTCTGCCCGACCGGTGGCATCACGCCGGCGAACGCGGCCGACTGGCTGGCGCTGCCGAACGTCGGGTGCGTCGGAGGCTCCTGGTTGACGCCGAAGGACGCTGTCGCGCAGGGGGACTGGGCCCGCATCGAGCGGCTCGCGGGCGACGCTGCCGCCTTGCGCCCGTAGGGTGTGACACATCGCGCGGACGGCACTGGTGCCGGGCCGCGCCTCACATACAGGTGGACGGTGGCCACGTCGGGGGATTGTGGCCGCCGTCCACCGCTGTCTTCGCCGCGGAGGCCCCCGTAGCTGATCGGAGCGGGTCGGGCGGGTCGGGGCATGGAACAGCCCGTGGGCCCTGCCTCGCCGAAATCGAGCGGCTCAGCATGCGCAGGGGACGACCTGCACGGCCCACGGGCTGCGGTGAACTGCTTGGGATTGCGCAAGTCTGCGCCGTCGAAGCAGTCGACGTTGCGCACCTAGCGCGCAGTCACCTCACGCGTCCAATATGAAATCAATTCCTGGACCACCTCCCTTCCGTGTACCAAAGACGCTAAGTCGGGTCGGCGTCTTTCGCAACGGATTAAGGCACGGTGTCCGGATCGTGGCCGCCGCCGGGTCGCGACGACGGCCACGATGCTCGTGGTGACCCCAGCGGGTCAGACGGCGGTGACGACCTCGTCGTAGCCGAGTCGCGGCAGGCGGTCGAACCAGGCGTCGGTGCCGGGGCGGCCGATGTTGACGACCATGAACGCCCGGTGCTTGCCGTCCGGGAAGAACTCACGGGTGACGCCGTCGGCGTCGAACCCGGTCATCGGGCCGGCGGCCAGACCAGCGGCGCGCACGCCGATGATGAAGTATGCGGCCTGGAGGGCAGCGTTGAGGTCGGCGGTGGAGCGCCGGCTGTCGTCGTCGGCGGCCAGCATCTCGCGCGCGCCGGGGAAGATCGGGAAGACGGTGGGCAGCTCGTCGTGGAAGTCGTCGTCAGCGGCGAGGATGGCCACGAGGGGCGCGGTGGAGGTCTTCGGCTTGTTGTTGCCACCCATGTGCTCGACCAGACGGCCCCGAGCCTCGGGGGAGCGGACCAGCACCACACGCAGGGGTTGGTTGTTCATGGCCGTGGGTCCCCACTTGACGAGCTCGAAGATCGCGCGCACCTGCTCGTCGGTGACGGGCTCGTCGCTGAACGAGTTGGCGGTGCGGGCCTCGCGGAACAGCAGGTCTGCGGCCTCGGGGGAGATCTCGAGGTGGTCGGCGAACTGCGACTCGAGCTCGGTCAGGTCATCGTGCGTCTGGGTCATGAAAAGTTGAACAGTCAACTTCATAGTTGCATTCCCCAACCACGTCGCCGCAGGTCAGCGCGGGTCAGGCGGGTCGCGGTCCTTCGTTCCGCTTCCCCTGCCGACACTGGGGTTCGCACGTGGGTGTGGGCCGGGTCGGGCGGCCACCGGTCGGTTCCGGCGGCCGCCTCGGCACGGGGTCGAGGGGGACGAGGGGTGCGGGGCTCGGTGCCGGGACCTGGTAGCCGTACGAGACCGGGACCCGGGTCCACGAGCCTGACGTTGACCGCACTGCCATACCTGCGTCGCGCAGCGCGACCGACACGACTGGGCCGTCCGGCGTGTCGACCACCGCGAGGTCGGTTGCATCGAAGACGGCCAACTTGTCGCACTTCTCGCCCAGGTCATCGACGACGGTCTCGCGGTAGCGCTTGCTCGGCGCGTAGTCGCGGGCCCAGGTGATGCCGCCGTCGAGGCTGGACTCCACCAGTGACCGAGGACACCTCTGGGTGGTCGAGGCAGGCGGAGGTCGCGGCCGTGCGGAGGACCGCGCCGGGAAGGATGAGGGCTCCGACGGCCAAGGTGGCGCGGCGCCGCGGACCCGGGCCGGGATCGCCTGCCCATCGCGCCGTGCGGATGGCGAGCACGAGGACCGGCAGCACGAGCAGGTCCGTGATGTCGAGGCGCACCTCGGAAGGGGTCAGGACCGACCAGAGGGCCGACGCGGCTTCCGCACCGGCCTCCGTTCCCTTCATCGCGGTGAAGCCGAGCGCGACGGAGGCGACCGCCCAGCGGTCGGGTCGACGCAGCGACCGCAACGTGGTCGGTGACGACGCGCTGACGGGAGCGGGGACGGATCTCGGGGCCGTCCCACGGACGCGCCGCTCCGCGACCGTGGGCGACACGGCAAAGCGGGGGTTGTTCGGCAAAACCAGGACCTACACGTCCCGTGTTGCCGAGCAACCCCCGCTTTGCGAGCAGTCCGCAGTGCGCTGCTCGGCCCCGCGAGGGCTCAGGGCTCGCGGTGAACCTTGTGGGCTGCCGCCTGGGCCCGGGGCTTGATGACCATGAGGTCGATGTTGACGTGGGCCGGGCGCTGCACCATCCACAGCACCGCCTCAGCGACGTCGTCGGCCACGAGGGGCTCGGCGACCCCGGTGTACACCGAGTCGGCCCTTTCCTGGTCGCCACCGAACCTCGTCAGCGAGAACTCCTCCGTCTTCACCATGCCCGGCGCGATCTCGGTGATCCGCACCGGCTGGTCGACGAGCTCGAGGCGCAGCGTCTCCGTGAGCGCGGCGACCGCGTGCTTGGCCGCGGTGTATCCCGAGCCACCCTCGTAGACGGTCCGGCCGGCGATCGACCCGACGTTGACGATGGTGCCGGCACCGGACGCGATCAGCGCCGGTAGCAGGGCCTGGGTGACCTGCAGCGTCCCGATGACGTTGGACTCGAACATCCCCCGCCAGTCGGCGACGTCGGTCGAGGCGGCCGGCGCCAGCCCGAGGGCGCCGCCGGCGTTGTTGACGAGGACGTCGAGCCGCTCCCCGACCACCGTCGCGAGGGCGACGACGTCAGCGGCGTCCGAGACGTCGCAGGTCACCGCGCGACCGCCGATCTCCGCCGCGAGGGCCTCGACCCGGTCGGCGCGACGGGCCGCGCAGATCACCTCGTACCCCGCGGCAGCGAGCTGGCGGGCGGTGGCCGCGCCGATGCCGCTGCTGGCTCCGGTGACGACGGCGAGGGGGGTGGTGCTCATGCGGTGCCTCCTGCGGGGCTGGCGGGGGCTGGCGGGGCTGGTCGAACGGGCGGAGCTGGCGGGACGGACGGACGTGGGGTCGATGGCGATCCAGGTGGCCTCGGCCTGCGCGAGGAGGGTGCCGTCGGCGGCATACAGGGCGGTGCCGCTGAAGTGCTTGCGTCCCTCCTCGCTGCGCTGCCACGCCATGACGACATGCGGCTGGCCGGCGACGGGTTGGGTGTCGACGCGGGCGGTCATGGTGCCTAGCACCATCGGGCGTCCTGCGATGCCCGAGGCCCAGCCCCCGGGGCAGTCGAGCGCCGCCCAGACGGTTTCGGTGTCCACGTCGTCGGCCGGCACCCACGCGGCGGCATAGAGGTCGGAGTCACCGACTCGCCCCGGCTGGAGCCGCAACCCGTCACCCACCTCCCGGCCGGTGCCGCACGAGAAGCAGGTGGGGAAGGGGTGGTCGGCCAGGCCTTCGTAACGTGCACCGGCCGCCTGCGCGTCCTCGAAGGACACCGGAGCCGGTATGCCGCCGCGCTGGGGTCCCGCTGTGGCCTGGGCCTGCGCCACCGGGTGCTCACCGTCCGTGACCTCCCAGACGCCGTCGGACTCGACCACCTCCATCTTGCGGTCGAGGGGAGGGGGAGTCCGCAGCCGGACCGTCACCGCGGGCTGGTCCGGGACCGTCGCGACGAGGCGGGCGAGGTGGCCGCTGACCCAGCCGCCGTTGCCCGAGGAGGGAGGGCCGCAGAAGCGCGCAGGCACGAGGAAAGCCATGACCCGAACGTAGTCCGTCCCCCGAACCCGCCGAGCGCTGACCCGGGCCGCGGACGAGAATGGTGCGCGATGACCGATTCCTCCCCACGACCCGAGCCGGGTCCGCGCTCCGGTGAGACCACGACCGGCGCCTTCAGCCTCCGGGCGATCGCGGTGCCGGCGTTCGGCCCGACCGTCCTCGCCGCCGTCGGCCAGGGGGCGGTCCTGCCGGTCATGGTCCTGCGGGCGCGCGAGCTCGGCGCCACCGTCACGATGGCGGCGGCGATGGTGGCGCTGGTGGGGTTCGCGCAGCTGCTGGCGGCGCTGCCCGCGGGCGCGATCGTCAGCCGGATCGGTGAGACGCGTGCCCTCATGGGGGCCGCCCTCGTCGAGGTGGCCGCGATGCTGGCGGGTGCCTTCGCGCCGAACCTGTGGGTGTTCGCGCTCGCCACCGCGGCGATCGGTCTGGAGGCGGCCGTCTTCAACCTCGCCCGGCAGGCCTACCTCACCGACGCCGTACCCCTCGGCATGCGGGCCCGGGCCCTGTCGACGCTCGGCGGCGTGAACAGGATCGGCCTGTTCATCGGCCCCTTCGTCGGCGCACTCGCCGTGCACCAAGGCGGCATCCGCGCGGCATACCTCGTCGCGACGGTCGGGGCCTTCTCGGCCTTCCTCCTCGTCGCGCTCGGTCCCGACCTCACCGCCCACCACGAGGCGGCCGCCGTGCAGCGGTCCGGCGCGTCGGTGTGGTCGGTGCTCGGCGCCCACCGCCGCACCCTGCTCACCCTCGGCAGCGGCATCCTCGTCATCGCGGGCGCACGGGCCTGCCGGACGTCCGTCCTCCCCCTGTATGCGGAGTCGATCGGGATCTCCGCGTCCGACACCTCGTTGGTGTTCGGGATCGCGGGCGCGGTGGACATGCTGCTCTTCTACCCGGCCGGGATCGTCATGGACCGCTGGGGGAGGGCCTGGATCGCGGTGCCGACGGTGCTGGTCCTCGGCGTCGGGATGATGCTGCTCCCCCTGACGCACACGATCGTCGCGATGACCGGGGTGGCGATGCTCATGGCCCTGGGCAACGGCATCGGCTCGGGCATCGTCATGACGTTGGGGGCGGACGCGGCTCCGCCGGAGTCGCGACCTCAGTTCCTCGGGGGCTGGCGGCTGATGGCCGACCTGGGTGGCACCGCCGGCCCGCTGCTCGTCGGTGGCATCGCGCTCGTCGCCCCGCTGGCCGCGGCCATCGTCACGGTCGGGGCGCTGAGCTTCCTGGGGGTGGCTGGCTCGCCTACTGGGTGCCGCGCTTCGACCCCGTCCGCCGTCGAGGCTGACCTGCACTCCGGCGAGGCTCACTCCTCCGCCGGCGAGGGAGACCTCGGTCAGGCGCCCTCGGCACCTGCCACCCGGCCGCGGGTGGCACCCGCAGGTGAGAGGCTTGCCCCGTGACCGACCTGATCGACACCACCGAGATGTACCTCAAGACGATCTTCGAGCTCGAGGAGGAGGGCATCGCCCCCCTGCGCGCTCGCATCGCCGAGCGTCTCGGGCACTCCGGCCCGACGGTGTCCCAGACCGTCGCCCGGATGGAGCGCGACGGGCTGCTCAGCCTCGGCGGCGACCGTCACCTCCAGCTGTCCGACGAGGGTCGGCTGCTCGCCACCAGGGTCATGCGCAAGCACCGGCTGGCCGAGCGCCTCCTCGTCGACGTCATCGGGCTGGAGTGGGAGTACGTCCACGACGAGGCCTGCCGCTGGGAGCACGTCATGTCCGAGCGGGTCGAACGCAAGATCCTCGCCCTGCTCAAGGACCACCACGACTCGCCCTACGGCAACCCGATCCCCGGCCTCGACGAGCTCGGTGAGGAGGAGCCGATGGAGGGTTTCCGCACCGGCCTGAAGACCCTGACCGAGCTCGCGGGGGAGCAGCCCGAGGTCGTCCTCGTCCGCCGGATCGGCGAGCCGGTCCAGGTCGACCACGAGGCCCTCGCGCTGCTCACGGTCGCCCGCCTGCTGCCCGGCGAGCGGGTCCGGGTGCACCGCGCCGACGGCCGGGTGGTGGCCGTGCGGGAGGACGCTCCGGACTCGACCGCGGTGTCGCTGCCGGACGATGTGGCCCAGCACGTCTTCGGCGCGCTCATCTGAGCCGGTCGTGGTAGCCGATCGCCGCTCCGCGCGCCCGGACGCGGCAGGCTGAGCACGAAACGGGCGGACAGCCCCTCTGTTTGATGCCCCTTGTGGGCGGTTCCTTGGACATTTCTTGACTCGCCGTGACACGAATGTGACATTGCTGAAGGCTTTGGGTACGGTGACCGAGGCCTCTTCGCCCCCCGAAGAGTCTGGCCCGATGTGGAAACGCCTAGTCCTGTCACCACGCCCGGGCCCACCAGCAACACCGCTTGGCAGGAGCGGGGGACCCAACTTTCGGGCCGTCTCCGGACAGTCCTTGGGGTTAAGTCCTCGTGTGAGCGCCCGCAAGGTCGGGTGGCAAACCACGAGGGCCGGGTGATCTACCTCCACCCGAACCCGACAGCTCACCTCGTAGGCGCTGGAGGTTCAACCATCGTGGCTTCACACTCTTCGGCACGCCATCGCGCGCCAGGTCGCTTCAACCCCTTCTCCGAGCTGGCTGACATCGCCGCCAAGGCTGCTCAGCCCGCCGTCAAGACCACGGCCGTGATCGCGGCCTCCGGTGGTCTCGTGGCGTCGTTCGCACTCCCCGCCTCTGCCGCCCCGGCCGCAGAGCCCGCCACCAAGGGCGCCGCCACGGCTGCTGCCCCGGTGGCAGTCCGGGCGCCTGAGGCCGCCGCACCGCAGGCCGCTGACGCCTTCGGTGTCATCGGCTTCACGGCGACGGCCAAGCCGCAGCCCAAGCCGCAGCCCAAGCCGCGCCCCGTGGTCGTTCCGGTCGCCGCGACCCGCGCCCCGGTCGCAGCGAGCCGCTCGACCCAGCGCGTGGCCCCCAAGGCCCAGGCGGCTCCCCAGGCGGCCTCGCCCGCGGCCAAGCCCGCCACGGGTGGCGTCCTCGGCATCGCAGCCCAGTACGCCGGCATCATGTACGTCTACGGCGGCACCACCCCGGCCGGCTTCGACTGCTCGGGCTACACGTCCTACGTGTTCCGTCAGCTCGGCATCAACCTGCCGCGCACGGCCGAGGCCCAGCGCCAGGCCACGACCCCGGTGTCCAACCCGCAGCCCGGCGACCTGGTGTTCTTCGGCTCGCCCGCCTTCCACGTCGGCATCTACGCCGGCAACGGCAAGATGTGGGACAGCCCCCGCACCGGCAAGGCCGTCGCCCTGCGCGACATCTGGTCCTCCAGCGTGACCTACGGTCGCCCCTGAGCCTCGTTGCTCCGAGGCTGACCTCCAGCTGCACGAAGGGCCCCCATCGCGTATGCGGTGGGGGCCCTTCGCTGTCCGTGCCCGTCGGGTCCGTGCCAGTCGCGTTTGGGCGCGAGGCAGTGGGCGCGAGGCGGGTGGGCGTGCCACAGGTCCCGCCCGTGTCGCCGGTGGCCGGGCCGTGTGAGGATGGAACGATGAACGCAGTGGAGATCGACGTCTGGGCCGATGTGGTCTGCCCCTGGTGCTACCTCGGCAAGCGGCGGCTGGAGCTGGCCATCGCCGAGAGTGCCCACCCGGCTGAGGTCACGGTGACGTACCACGCCTTCGAGCTCGACCCCAGCACGCCGAAGGGCACGGGCGACACCGTGCTCGGGTGGCTTGCCGAGCGGTACGGCACCGACCTCGACGGTGCGCGCGAGATGGCCGAGCGCCCGGCGACGATGGGTCGACCGGATGGGATCGACATCGACGTCGACGCGCAGCTGCGGTCCAACTCGTTCGACGCCCACCGGCTCGTCGCCCTCGGGCTGGCCCAGGGAGGCCACGCCCTGCAGGGTGCGGTGCTCGAGCGCATGTTCAGCGCGCACTTCAGCGAGGGCAAGCCGATCGACGACGTCGAGACCCTGCAGCGTCTCGGGGCCGAGGCAGGCCTGGACGGCCGCCGTGTGTCGGCCGTGCTGGCCGGCGATGAGTACGCCGAGGAGGTCCGCGCCGACGAGGAGGCCGCCCGTGACCTCGGGATCACGGGTGTCCCCTTCTACATGGGCAACCGCAAGGTCGGGCTCTCCGGCGTCCACACCGTGGAGGTCCTCGGCCGACTCATCGAGGCCGCCGCAGCCGAGGACGACGAGCCCGCCACTGCCGACGCCTGAGCGGCGCTGCCCCCGCGGCCACGCGGCATACGTCGTCAGTCGGCCAGCCGACCGGCCGCAGCCTGGACGGGCCAACAGGTCACTGTGATCAGTTGCCGTCGTCGGGTACGCGACCGCCGGGTCCTGCCTGCTCACTGTGATCACTTGCGGTTGCCGGCGGCGCCGTCGCCGGGTTGCGCCTGGTCACTGTGATCAGTTGCCGTCGTGGGCAACGCCCCCGCGCCGCGGCGGCATACGGGTCAGGGGTTGACGGCGAGGAAGACGAACGCCGCGAGCAGGACCAGGTGCACGCCGCCCTGCATCCGGGTGGCCCGTCCGGGCACGACGGTCAGCACGCTGACCAGGACCGTGAGTCCGAGCAGCACCATCTGCAACGGTCCCAGGCCGAGCAGCAGCGGGCCGTCGAGCCAGATCGTCGCGATGGCGATGGCCGGGATCGTCAGGCCGATGCTGGCCATCGCCGAACCGAGCGCCAGGTTGAGGCTGATCTGGATGCGGTTTCGCTGGGCGGCGCGGACGGCGGCGAGGGTCTCGGGGAGCAGCACGAGCAGGGCGATGACGACACCGACGAACGACTGCGGGAAGCCGGCAGCGGCCACCGCCGACTCGATGGCCGGTGACTCGACCTTGGCGAGGCCGACGACGGCGACGAGCGACGCCAGCAGGAGGCCGAGGGAGAGGTAGGTCTCGCGGTTGCTGGGCGGGTTGGCGTGCTCGTCCGCCAGCGGCTCGCCCTGCTTGCCCACCGGCAGGAAGAAGTCGCGGTGCCGCACGGTCTGGGTCGAGACGAACATGCCGTAGAGCACCAGGGAGATCACCGCGGCGAACGCCAGCTGGCCCGAGGTGAACTCCGGCCCGGGCTCGCTGGTGGTGAACGTCGGCACGACCATCGTCAGGACGGCCAGGGTGGTGACGGTGGCCAGCGCAGCGCCGGCCCCCTCGGCGTTGAACGAGATGAGCTTGTACCTGCGCGCACCCATGAAGAGGGACAGCCCGACGATGCCGTTGCAGGTGATCATCACCGCGGCGAAGACGGTGTCGCGGGCCAGCGTCGAGGTCTCCTTGCCGCCGGAGACCATCAGGGTGACGATCAGCGCCACCTCGATGATGGTCACGGCGACGGCCAGCACGAGTGAGCCGAAGGGTTCACCGACGCGGTGGGCGACGACCTCCGCGTGGTGCACCGCGGCGAGCACTGCCGCCGCCAGGGCAACGGCGACGACGAGGACCGGCAACGTGCCGAGATCGTGTCCCCAGGTCAGGACGAGGGCGACGAGCGCCACTACGGGAGAGAGGGTGGTCCAGGTGAGCATGGGGTTGGTCGTTCGCGCGGCCATGCCCCATGGTCCCAGAAAATTCGAACGGCCACTGCATCGTCCACGGATCGCCATAGCTGGTAAGCCGATCGCGGGTCGCTCCCGGTGCCGTCGCTGCCGGTCCCGCGCTCCACGCGCCGAGAGCGGCGCCACGGGTTAGCGTCGGGGCCATGACCTTCTCCATCGCCGCCCAGGTCGATGACGCCTTCGGTGTCGCCGTCGCGAGCAAGTTCCCCTTCGTCGGCGCGGTGGTGCCGCAGGCCCGTCTGGGTGTCGGAGCGGTCGCGACGCAGGCCATGGCGCGGGTGTCCTACCGCGACACCGCGCTCGAGGCGCTCGCCGGAGGCGCGGACGCTGCGGGTGCCGTTGCCGCCTGCATCGCTCCCGACGAGGGACGAGAGCACCGCCAGCTCGGGGTGGTCGGCGTCGACTCGCAGGCGACGTACACCGGCAGTGCGTGCATGGACTGGGCCGGCGGCGTGAGTGGGCGCGAGGCGAGCGGCGGGTACGCCATCCAGGGCAACATCCTCACCGGTCGTGACGTCGTCGAGGCGATGGAGCGGGCCTGGCTCGCGTCGGCCGGCGGCTCGCTCACCGACCGCCTCCTCGCGGCACTGCTCGCGGGCGACGACGCCGGCGGTGACTCGCGTGGTCGGCAGGGCGCTGCCCTGTATGCCGTGAAGCCCGGTGCCGGGTATGACGCCTGTGGTGTCCTCGCGGACATTCGCGTGGACGACCACCCCCAGGCGCCGCAGGAGCTCGCCCGTCTGCTGAAGATCAACGACCTCCTGTTCGGCGTGGCCGAGGAGGTGCTGCCGCTCACCGGCGACCTGGCCGACGAGGTGGGTCGTCGTCTGGCATCGGTCGGGCACGACAAGGGTGGCGACGTCGGTGCGGCGCTCGAGGCATGGGCGTCCGAGGCGAACTACGAGATGCGGATGAGCAGCGACGGCATCGACACCAAGGTGCTCGCAGCCCTGCGCGAGGAGACCAGCTAGGCGGAATCGCCCGACGGGCTGGGCTGGTCGGGGTCCGAGTGGTTGCGCAGGCGTCGGCGTTCGTGGGCTTCGCGGATCTCCTGCCGCTCGCGCTCCTCGCGCTGCTCGCGAGCCAGCCGCTGCAGCTTCGCCTCCTGGCGCTGGGCCTCGGCCCGTTCGCGGACCTGCTTGAGGAACTCCTCGTCCGCCTTCGGGTCGGTCGGCACGAAGCGCCCGGGACGGTCGTACTCGGAGTACCCAGTGTTGCCCTTGTACGGCATCCCGCGAGGGTTCGACTCGGGCTTCCCCGCGACGAGCCAGGCGACCGCGCCGACCACTGAGGTCACCAGGACGATCATGACCCACGTGGCCTTGGTGAGGTTCCGGATGCGCGACTCGTCGGTCATGATCACGTCGAGCAGGCAGTAGATCCACAGGGCGGTGCCCAGGACCCCCAACCCCAGCTCAGCGCGAATCACGCCGTGATGGTGGCACGCGAGGTCGCGCCCCGTCCCGGAAACGCAGCGACAACTCCTTGCCGGTTCACGCAACGGCTACGCGCACGAGCGCGAGGTATGCCGCGGAGGTGCGTCCGCGGCATACCTCGTCGTGGTGGGTGGGTCAGCGGCGCAGGACCCGCGCCTCCCAGGCGCGAAGGGGTGCCGTGACCGAGTCGGGGGCGCCGACGTTGCCGAGCAGCAGGGTCGATCCGGCCCACTGCTCGACGTCGTCGAGCACGTCCAGAGCGAGCTCGTCGTCGCAGAAGTTGGCGACGACCAGCAGCTCGACACCTTCGTGCCTGCGGGTGAACGCATAGAGGGTGGGGTGGTCGGCAGCGAGCATGTGGAAGTCGCCGTGGGCGACGGCTGGCTCGGTGTGGCGCAGCGCGATGACCCGCCGGTAGTGGTGGAAGACCGAGTCGTCGTCCGCGACCGCGGCCTCGGCGTTGATCTCGGGGTAGTTGGGGTTGGACCTGAACCACGGTGTGCCCGTGGTGAATCCGCCGTGCTCGCTCGAGTCCCACTGCATGGGGGTGCGAGCGTTGTCGCGGCTGCCGAGGCGCAGGTTGGCGAGCACGCTCTCGGCGTCCGAGCCCGACTCGACGGCCATCCGGTAGTAGTTCACGGACTCGATGTCGCTGAAGTCGTCCGAGGTCGCGAACGGCACGTTCGTCATGCCGAGCTCCTCGCCCTGGTAGACGTACGGCGTGCCGCGGTGCAGGTGCAGCACCGTACCGAGCAGCTTGGCCGAGGCGACGCGGTGCTCGGGGGCGTCGGAGCCGAACCGCGACACCGCGCGCGGCTGGTCGTGGTTGTTCCAGTAGAGCGAGTTCCAGCCGACCTCGGCGAGGCCGTCCTGCCAACGGCCGAGCGACTTCTTCAGCTCCCGCAGGTCGAGGGCGCGGCGGTCCCACTTGTGGTCGCCGTGGTCCAGGCCGACGTGCTCGAACTGGAACACCATGTCGACCTCGTGGCGTGCGGGGTCGGTGTAGAGGATCGCGTCCTCGACGGTGACCCCCGGCATCTCGCCGACGGTGAGCAGCTGCCCGGCTCGGCCTTCGAAGACCGACGCGTGCATCTCCTTGAGGAACTCGTGGATGCGGGGCCCGTTGAGGAAGTGCGGTGTGCCGTCACCGAGTCCGGAGTTGCCCGGGATCGGCGTGCCTTCGGGCAGCGAGGTCACCTTGGAGATCATGTTGATGACGTCCATGCGGAAGCCGTCGACGCCACGGTCGAGCCACCAGCGCATCATCGAGTAGACCGCATCGCGGACCTCGGGGTTCTCCCAGTTGAGGTCGGGCTGCTTGCGGCTGAACAGGTGCAGGTAGTACTCGCCGGTGGCCTCGTCGAGCTCCCAGGCGGATCCGCTGAAGAAGGACTCCCAGTTGTTGGGGGCGCCGCCGTCCTCGCCGGGGGAGCGCCACCAGTACCAGTCACGCTTGGGGTTGTCGGTGCTCGACCGCGACTCCACGAACCACGGGTGCTCGTCCGAGGTGTGGTTCACCACGAGGTCCATGACCAGCCGTATGCCGCGCGCGTGCGCCTGCTCGATCAGCTCGTCGACGTCCGCGAGGGTCCCGAACGTCGGGTCGATGTCCTGGTAGTCGGAGATGTCGTAGCCGTTGTCGTCCTGCGGACTGGTGAAGATCGGCGACAGCCAGAGGACGTCGATGCCCAGCGCGTGGAGGTAGTCGAGCCGGTCGATGATGCCGCGCAGATCACCGATGCCGTCACCGTTGCTGTCCTGGAAGCTGCGCGGATAGATCTGGTAGACGACGGCTTCACGGAACCACTGGTCGTTCGTCACGGCATCGGTCATGGGGAGCAGTCTGCTGGTCCTCGCGTGGTGCGGCAAAGTGGTCGTGCCGCAGACTGTCCCCATGAGGTCCGCGTGGCAGTTCAGTGCCATCTGCTACGCCGTCGTCCTCGTCGGCTGGTACTCCTCGCGACTGCGCTCCTGGAAGCCGCGAGGGTATGGCGACGCGCCGCTGCGCTGGAAGCTCGCCAACTTCCACCTCATGTCCTACGGCGTGCTCGACGCGATCCTCGTCGTCGGCTTCCTCATCAGCCTGTTCAACGCGACCTTCCTGCTCAACGTCTGACTGCCGCCATGCCGTCAGCGGTTCCGCATCGCATCCACCACGGCCATGCGCACCAGGGGGTGGGCGGGAGGAGGTAGCTCGGTGAGCCCGACAGGCGAACGTCTCCCCGCGCGCCCAGCCATGCGCCCCCACCCACCCTTTGCGCAGAGTGAGCGCGAAGTGTCGGTATGGCGCGGTGATGGCGACACTTCGCGCTCACTGAGCGCGGTTCAGGCCAGCACCTCGCGCAGCTTTGCCGCGAAGGCCTCGGGCTCACCGCCGTAGCCGTGCTCGCCGCCCATGAAGCCACCGTGGTGGCTCGGGAACACGACGACCTCCTGTCCGAGCAGGGTGGCCAGCGCTTCGGTGGCCCGCGCCGTGATCGTGCCGGCCGACTGGACCCCCGCTGCCAGGACGAGCCGGACCGGCGTGGCGCGCAGCGCCTCGAGGTCCGGGCGGTAGGCGGTGATGGCGTCGGACACCCCCGACAGCAGGGGATCGTCGCGGGTCCCGTCGTCCTCGGCCGACATGCCGAACTGGGCCGGGTCGGGTGCGGGCTGCGCTGCATACTCCGGGGTGAACTCGCCCGACCAGGAGGCGAGCCTCATGAAGGCGGCCATGCCGGCGCCCTGCCCGCGCTCACGGTAGGCCGCCTGGACGGCGCGCTCGGCGGCGAAGGCGGCGTCCGCGTCGGGAAGCACGCTGAGCAGCGGCGGCTCGTGGGCCACGACCACGGAGACGTCCTCGGGGTGCGCCGTGACCAGTGCGAGGGCGCTGACCGCGCCACCACTGCTGGCGAACATCTCGACCGGTCCGACGCCGAGGTCGGTGATGACGGCGTGGTGGTCGGCGGCGTTCTGCTCCGGGCTCTGCACGAGCGATCCGTCGGTGCGTTCGCTGCGACCGAGCCCCCGAACGTCGTATGTCACAACGGTCCGGTCCCCGAACAGGGACGCGAGGGTGGTGAAGCCCTCGGCACACATCGGCGCCCCGACCATGAACAGCGGCGGTCGTCCGTCGGTGGTCGGGAGGGGGCCGTGGACGTCGTACGCGAGGGTCACGTCAGGCGTCTGGACGTGGTGCGTGGTGGCCATGAGGGGCTCCTGTTCGGGTGGGCGGACGCCTCGTGGAGGAACGGCCGCAGGGGTGCTCGTAGGGGCAGACCCGCCCGGGGAGGAGAAGTCATCGGGCGACGGCCGGAGGTCGGCCGAGGGCACCTCAGGCGGGACGCGAGTCCTCGCGGGCGGCGGCGTCGATGAGCTTGGTGAGACCGTCGCGCAGCTCCTCCAGCTCGGGGAGCCCCATGCCGAGCCGGGCCATGATGGCCGGGGGGATGCGCTCGGCCTGACGTCGGGCCCGGCGGCCCTTGGTGGTCAGGGTGATGGCCAGCGCGCGGTCGTCGCGGGGGTCGCGGCCACGGGTCACCATGCCGCCCACCTCCAGCCGCTTGAGCAGGGGGGACAGGGTCGCGGGCTCGAGGCTGAGCCGCTGCGCCAGGTCGGACACCTTGAGCGGCGACTCCTCCCACAGCGCGAGCATCACGAGGTACTGCGGGTGGGTCAGCCCCATGGGCTCCAGCAGCGGGCGGTAGAGCGCGATGACGTTGCGAGAGGCCACCGCCAGGGCGAAGCAGACCTGCCGGTCGAGGGCGAGCAGGTCCGGTGCATCTGGCGCGCTGGTGGCGAGGGAGCGGGTCACGATTTCATCCTAGGGCCTTCGCGGCGTACCGTTAGCGTCGTAATCATTCGTACCCTAACTATCGGAGAGTCATGGCGGGCAACGGCAAGAACGAAGGTCTTTCACTGGGCTACCGGATCGCGTACGGAGTGAAGTACGTCGGGTGGCACCTGTTCGGTCCCGCCCAGCTCACCGAGGGGCAGGATCCGCACATGCGCCTCAAGCGCCAGCGCGCGGCGAAGGTCGAGGCCGCCCGCGCAGCCCGGATGGGCGGCTGAGCCAGGAGAGACCGGGTCAGCCACCGGTCCTGAAGCGGGTGACCCGGCTGCGGTAGAGGTCGTCGACCTTCGCTCCGACGCGGGCCAGGCCCATGCCGAGCAGCACCCAGCCTGCGGCCGCGACGACGAGCCCGGCGATCGGCAGGCTCGAGGACTCGCCACCTCGGGTGAGCAGGTAGATCCCGACCCCGATGGGCAGGACGGCAAAGCCGCCGCCGATGAGCTCGGCCGACGGCCGCTGCGCGAGTTCGATGTCCGTGCTCATGGGCTCCCCTGCTCCGTGACGACGCTGCCGGTGCGACGACGCTAGCGCCGGCGGGCGGCCCGAGGGAGCGGAACGGTGCCAGCTTCTCAGCTGGCGCGGCTGCTGGTGATGTCGACGAAGTACTGCGCCACGTCCGGGTTCGAGAGGCGCAGCGCTCCGATGCGCGGTGAGGTGCCGTAGTTGTTCTCAGCGTCCGGATCGGCCCCCGCCTCGAGCAGGGCGACGATGGTCTCGCCACGCCCCCGCGAGGAGCACATGGCGCGCCACAGGGGGGTGTTGCCCCACTGGTCGCGAGCCTCGAGCGCAGCGCCCGCTGCCACGAGCAGCGGCACCATCTCTGCGCGCTGGTACTGCGCGGCGAAGTGGAGCGGGGTGTAGCCGCCCGTGTCGGCGAGCGACACGTCATACCCGCGCTGCAACAGCCCACGGACGAGCTCGAGGTCGCCGTCGGCGGCGGCGTAGTGGAGGTCGGTGCGGCCCTCCGGGTCCAGGTCCATGATCCGTATGGTGCCGACGGCCGGCCCCGGGTGTGGCGAAATGGTGGTCCTCTCAACCGGTCGGGGGAGTTGACAGATCCCTCGGTCGATGTGAACAGCACTGTCCCCGCGGTGTGCAGCACACTGGACAGCGGCCGACCCTGGCTTCAGCCCGACCCGGCGACAGTCAACCTGGGCCCCGCTCCGATCCGGAAGGCACTCATGACCGACAGCGCGCGCACCGCAGACGTCGCAGGACTCCCGTGGGCCCAGCGCCCGGCCCACCGGTTGTGGGTGCAGGAGCGGTTCGCGCGGATGATCGAGTTCGTGCAGCCGAGCGTGCTGCCCGGTGGCGGGTTCGCCTACCTCGGCGGCGACGGTGCCCCGATGGCCGGCCGTGAGCCGTCGCTGCTGCTGACGGCCCGGATGACGCACGTGGCGGCGCTGGCCTCGGTGCTGGGGCTGCCCGGCTCCGAGCGACTGCTCGCCCACGGACTGTCCTCGCTCGACGGGGCGTTCCGGGACGAGGTCGACGGCGGGTGGTTCGGCACGCTGGAGCGCACCGGTCGCAAGACGGCATACGAGCACGTGCACGTGGTCCTGGCCGCGGCCTCGGCACTCGCGGCGCAGGCGCAGGGAGCCTCGGTGGGTGACCCGCAGGACCTGGCGCACGAGGCGACGCGCATCGTGGAGGAGAGGTTCTGGCGTGAGGACGAAGGCGCGCTGTGCGAGTCGTGGTCGACGACGTGGGACGACCCCGAGGAGTACCGCGGTGCCAACGCCAACATGCACGCGGTGGAGGCGTTCCTCGCCATCGGCGACGCGCTCGACGAGGACGTCTGGCACGAGCGCGCCCTGAGGATCTGCGAGCGGATCGTCAACAAGCACGCCCGCGCTCGCGACTGGCTGCTGCCCGAGCACTACGACGCGCAGTGGCGGGAGCTGCCGGACTACAACATCGACAACCCCAACGACCCGTTCCGACCGTACGGCGCGACGTACGGCCACCTGCTCGAATGGGCCCGGCTGTTGTGCGTGTTGCACGCCTCGCCGCGGGTGGCGACCCCTGCGTGGGTGCTCTCAGCGGCAGGCGACCTGGCGCGAAAAGCGTTGTCCGCGTGGGGAGTCGACGGTCGCGAGGGCCTGGTCTACACCGTCGACTGGGACGCCAAGCCGGTCTCGGACATCCGCCTGCACTGGCCGGTCTGCGAAGGCATCCAGGCGACCGCTCTCCTCGGTGCCCTGACGGGAGAGGCCGAGTGGGAGCAGTGGTACCGCCGGCTGTGGGACCACGCGGCGGCGTACTTCGTGGACAGCACGGGCAGCTGGATCAACGAGCTCGACGAGGACATGAACGAAGGGTTCGTCGTGTGGCCGGGTCGACCGGACGTCTACCACGCGACCGGCGCCTACATGGCCCCGCTGCTGCCTGCGTGGCCGTTCATGACGGTGGCGGCGGCGAAGCTCACGTAGGGGCCGGGTGGCGCGTGCGGGGTGCCGCGCCCGAGGCGCAGGTGCGAGGTCAGTGGGCGAGCTTCAGGCCCACGACCCCGGCCACGATGAGGCCCAGGCACAGCAGCCGCACCACGGACGCGGGTTCGTCGAGGGCGACGATGCCGTAGATGGCGGTGCCGACCGCGCCGATCCCGACCCACACCGCATACGCCGTCCCGACCGGCAGGGTGCGCAGGGCGAAGCCGAGCCCTCCCATCGAGGCGAGCATCGCCACAGCGAAGATCGCGGTGGGCACGGCCCTGGTGAGCGTGCGGGACTCCGCGAGGGCTGACGCCCAGACGGTCTCGAGCAGCCCCGAGATGACGAGTGCGATCCAGGCCATGACCAACCTCCGGTGCACCGTCGTGTCCGACCGGGTACGGCGCGCTCGTCCGGAGCCTTGCTGGGGCTTGAGAGGCAGTCTACAAAGTCCGCGCGCCCTTCCCTCTGGCCACCGGCGCGGCCGCTTCCTACGCTGATCTCATGGCATCTGGGAGGGCTGCCCCGGACCGGGGCGCCACGCTCGACATCGATGAGGATGTCGTCGTGCGCCAGTACCGCTACCTCCTCACGACGGCCACGGTCGACGCGCTGGAGGGCATCCACGTCGAGGTGCTGTGCGGTATGCCCGAGGACGATCGCCGGATGGTGCTCGAAGCGCTCTGCGACGCGTTCGCGACGGGCTTGCATGTGGGGTCGGAGCAGGTCGCCAAGGTCGCGCACCTCGTCGCGGTCGGGGCGCACCGGGCGCCCCGTGCCTGGCTGGCGAGCCTCGACCCCGCATTCGCCCGGGCGCTGGCCCAGGAGGTGCTGGAGACCGAGGCGTCGTTCGGCCGCTTCAACGGGTACGCGCAGTGGGACGGGACGTCGCCCGAACCGGTGGAAGAGGCCGGCCCCAACGACGGTTTCGACCCCGACCCCAAGGCCAACCGCCGTCGCATCGACCTGGACCCGCGGCTCCGGTCGTTCCGCGGATTCAGCGGCCTCGGTGGGTACCCCTGATGCCGGCTGGCGAGCCGGTGGCGACGGAGGGCCGCGAGGTCGTGCTCGAGACGGATCGCCTGCTGCTGCGGCCGTGGCGGGTGGCCGACGTCGTCGTCCAGCACGAGCTGTGGACCGAGCGCGATCCACGCGTGCCGCCGCACCGTCGGATCGACGCGGAAGGGCACCCCACGGTCGCCGAGCTCGAGGACTCGATCCGCGCCAACCAGCCGTCCTCGAGCGGGTTGCTGGTGATCGAGCGGAAGAGCGCCGGTGACGTCATCGGCTACTGCGGACTGGTCGACAGCGGTCCACGGGACCGCCCTGTTCGCCACGCGACGACTCTGACGCGCCGCGGGTGCGGCGTGTGGGGGACGCGTCAGCGGGTTCTCATGACCGCCGTTCTTCGGGAGTGGCCCGGCGCACCACGAGGCGAGTCCACGCCCCGACGTAGATCCGGTCGTCCTCGGAGAGCTCCCGGCGCTGGCCGGGTGGCACGGGGTCGGTCGGTAGCGGCCCGCTGGCCGGCCCGACATACGTGCCGTTCGAGGACTGGAGGTCCTCGACCCACCAGCGCTGGCCGTCGGTGGTCAGCTGCGCCTGACGGCGGCTCACCCCCGAGTCTCCGGTGCAGTCGATCTCGGGGTGGATGTTGCGGCTCGCGGAGGGGCGGCCGATGAGCACGCTCTTCGCGGCCAGCTCGACGACCGCGGGCAGGCCCGGTGACGGGCAGGGGTCCTCGCTCTCCTGGGCCTGGTACCAGTCCGGGTCCACCCAGACCTCGGCCACCCACTCGACGGCGATGGCAGGGGCCAGCGGGCCGGCCGTCCCCACGGCGGAGGCGTCCGGAGCAGGCACGGCGTCCGGGGCTGACCCGACGTCGAGGCCGGAGCCGGCGTCGGGGCCGGAGCCTTCGACGCTCGAGGGGTCGGGCGGGCGCGGCAGCGTGCCGGTGGTGAAGTCGTAGCCGCATGCCTCGCAGAACAGCTCTGACTCGTCATGGGGAGAGCCACAGTTGGGGCAGGCCTGGGGCGCCGACGCGCTGGGCACCGGCAGGCCCTTGGCCACCGTCGCGGAGGCGTCCGAGTCGGGCGCGGCGGCGGGTGCCGCGGGATCGGGGGCCGAGGCATCGGGAGCCGCCGGATCAGGGGCTGCGACGGGCGCTGAGGCAGGAGCCGAACCGGAGGCGCCCGCGCCGCCAGCCGCCGTCACCGGGATGGGCGCTCCACACGTGTCGCAGTAGTCGCTCGATGCGGACGCGTGCCCGTTCGGGCAGGTGAAGGTGCTCATCGCCGCACCACTCGCTGGACGTGGCCCGAGGTCATGGGGCCGGCCCTCACTTCTTCACCCGGGTGGTCTTGGTCGACGCCGTGTCGAGGGCCATCTCGTCGAGCTTGTTGACGCTGCGCTTGAGGCGGACGGTGCCGGTGCCCGCGTCGTCGATCTCCACGATCTTGCGCAGCCTCGTCGTCGCCTCCTCGTTGCCGGTCTCGACCGCGAGCTGCACGGCCCGCCCCAGCTTCACGGTCGCCGTGTCGGTGTCGCCCGCAGCCTTGGCCGCCAAGCCGTCCTGGATGGCCTCGGCCAGCTCGGCCTGCCCCGTGTAGTGCGCGACAGCCGGGTCGATCCGCGTGGTCAGGGTGTCGTCGTTGGACCACATGGCCTTGACGAGCCCCTGCGCGACCACGGCGTCGTCCACGGCCACCTGCACCCGCGCGGCCAGCTGTTCCTGGCCGACCACCTTGGCCGGCAGGCGCACGGCGACGTGGTAGTCCCGCGACTCGTCACCCCAGGCGCCGGTCGGGTAGGCCCCCGTGAGCGGGTTGACCTCCTGCCGCCGCGTCGTGAGGTCGTCGACGGTCGGTGAGACCTGGCGGACGAAGATCACCTGGGCTCCTTGCGGCGCCCAGACCCGCAGGCGTGCGTCGGCGACCCCGCGACCCATCGACTGGCGCATGATCCGCTCGAAGTCGGCCGCCATGTCGCTCGAGCTGGCGATGAGGTCGACGCTGCCGAGCAGCGCGGTGGCGATCTTGCGCACCTCGGCAACCTCCCAGTTGGAACCCACACCGCGGCAGTCGCACTGGAAGCGGCCACGGGCCGCATCGACCGCGGCGCTCAGCTGCTCCGGCGTCTCGTGCTGGTTGTAGCCGTCGGTCAGCAGGATGGCGTGCCGCTGGGTGGCGCTGGGGACCGAGGCGAACAGCTTGGTGGCCAGCGCGAGCCAGGTGCCCATCGCCGTCCCCCCGTCGGCCCAGAACCGCGCCACCGCGGCCTTGGCGTCCGCGCGCGTGCGCGCATCCATGCGCACCATGCCCGAACGACCGTCCGGCGGATAGGCCAGCTTCGCCTCGTGGCTGCCGGCGATGACGGCGAACCACACACCGTCGAGGACCTGGTCCAGCGCGGTCGCAGCAGCCTGCTGGGCCGCGGCGATGTTCGAGCCCTTCATCGAGCCGGAAGTGTCGACGATGACGATCTCAGCGGCATCACCGGACCCCGACTGTCCGGCCTCGCCCGCGCCGGAGCAGCTGACGGTGACGATGGCGTGGACGTCGGTCCCCCCGTCCGGCAGGAACTCGTTCTGGTAGACGTCAGCTGAAAATGTGGCCATCTGGCTGGACTTCCTCTCGGTGTGGCTCGGACTGTCGAGCCGGTGCGGCGACGGAATGTGCGGTGGAGTCCGGTGGGCGGGCCTCGACACGAGCGAGGGCCACGGTGATGTTGTCCTGGCCACCCTGGGCGTTGGCCCAGTCGACCAGGGCCCCGGCCAGCTGGAGGGGTTCGACCGGCGTGCTCCTGCGGCTCGCGGTCGACGCCACCAGGGCAGCGAGGTCGTGCGGCTCCGAGCAGTAGTTCCAGAGGCCGTCGGAGCAGACCAGCAGCCACCCGGGGAGGTCGAGGCGCAGGGACACCGTTCGTGGGGTGTGGTCCGGAGCGTCGATGCCGAGCCACCGGGTGATCGCGTGGGCCTGCGGACCCCTCTCCGCGTCGGCCCGGGGCACGCCCAGGGCGATCTGCTCGGCGGCATACGAGTCGTCGACGGTCAGCAGCCGGGAGGTCCCGGTGTCCGGGAACCAGTAGGCGCGGCTGTCGCCGACCCAGCCGACGGTGAGCTCGGTGCCGTCCAGCACGGCAGCGACGAAGGTGCACGACGCCGGGTTGCCGGGGCCGGCGGTGGTGTGGGCGATGACTGCCTCGTTGGCGGCGTCTGCGGCTGCGACGAGCGCCCTGGTGCTGGCCGCGACCCAGCTGGCGATGCTTCCCGTCGCGCGGGGCGCGCTGGCGTCGAGCACGTCACGCGCGGCCCGGGCCGCGGCGAGACTGGCCACGTCCGAGTCCGTCGAGGACGAGACCCCGTCGCAGACGACCAGGACGGCGTGGCCGCCGGGTCCGGGGCCACCGGCGAGGGCGACGGCATCCTCGTTGCGGGTATGGCGCACGCCTCGGTCGCAGACGGCAGCCACCCACGGGGCGGGCAGCTCGGTGAAGTGGTTGCGTGGGTTGGGGGCAGCGGCCCCGCACTGGGTGCAGTAGCCGTCGTCCGCGACCTCACCGCCACACTCATGGCAGGCCTGAGCGGGGGCGGCCCCGGAGGCTGCCGGCAACGGAACCTCCGCCGTACCAACCTCCGACGCCGTGATCTCCTGCAAAGGAACCTCCGGCACCGAAGCAGCAGGCTCGGGATCGGGAGCAGCTGCGGTCGGCAGGCCGAGGTCCGCACCGCACGCCTCGCAGTAGCGCTCGCCGGTCGCGACGGCGCTGTTGCACGACGGGCAGATCAGCGCGTCGCCGACCGGCTCCTCGACGGCGCTCGCCGCGCCTTCCCCCTGGGCGCGCGTCATCGCAACGTCCAACGGCGCACCGCGTTCGCCTGGTCCACGAGGTGCACTTTCTCCTCGCGGCTGGAGGAGTAGCGGGCGAGGTCGCGGTATGCAGCCTCGAGCCCGTCCCGCAGGGCCGGCTCGGCAGCGGGGCGCCCGCCGATCACCACCGTGGTGTCGGCGCCGTGGGACTCGACGAGCCCCAGCGCTGCGCCGAGCACCTCGACGCGGAAACGAGATCGGTCGACCGGGTCGATGGTCAGGCTCTCGATGCTGTCGAGGGCGGCCGCCAGCGACGGCAGGCCGCCGCCCGACTCGGCGAGGAGTCCGGCGCGGCGGCGGCGCGCCTGGGTGAAGGCACGGCTCGTCGGGGGCACGAGGTCGAGCGCGCGGACCGCGCCCTCGACATCCCCGCGCCCGGAGCGGATCCGGGCCAGGCCGAAGGCGGCCGGCGCGATGTAGTTGGCGTCGGTGCGTGCGCAGACGACGTAGAGCGACTCGGCGACGTCGGTGTCTCCACCGGTCTCGCAGGCGAACGCGAGGGCCAGCTTGGGCGCGAGCTCGCCGGGGACCTGCCCGTAGACGGCGTTGAACGCGCCCTGCGCCTCGGACGTCTGCCCACGGGCGAGCGCGACCAGGCCTGACATCCATACGGCGCGCCACTCCCACGGGTCGTCGCCGAGCAGCTCCCGGACCGCGTCGTCGACGCGGTACAGCTCCCCTGCCTCGAGCGCTGCTCGCGCGCGGGCCAGCAGCACCTCCGGGCTGGTGGTCGGCGCAGCCTGCAGAGCGGCCAGGCGCTGCGCGGGGTCGTCGATGCTCACGGTGCGCAGCCACGGCATCTGCGGGTCGCTGTCGTCGGTGCGCAGGAGGGGGAGGTCCTGCCAGTCGAGGGAGTCGTCGGCGACCGTGGGGACGTCGAAGAGGATGGACGACGTGGAGTGCTCGGCAGCGCCCTCGCGGGCGGTCGAGACCACTTCGCGCAGCACTCCGAGCAGCTGCACACGCAGCTCGTCCGCTGACACGAAACGATCCGCGGGGTCGGGCGCGCACGCCTTGAGCAGCAACCGGTAGAGCGAGTCGTGCTTGAGGAACAGCGGTGTCTGCTCGACGGGGGGAAGGGAGGAGACGTAGGTGCTCTGGTAGCCGCGGAACTCCATGGCGAGCACGGTCAGGGTGCGCCCGATCGTGTAGATGTCCGAGGCCACCGAGGGGCCGACGTGCGGGACCTCCGGCGCCTGGTAGCCGGTGGTGCCGTAGATCGCGGAGTCGAGGTCGTCGAGGCGGCGCACCCCGCCGAGGTCGATCAGCTTTATGGCGTCACCGACCTGGATGAGGTTGTCGGGCTTGAAGTCGCAGAAGACGAGGTTGAGGTCGTGCAGGTACTGGAAGGCCGGCAGGACCTCGATGATGAACGCCATCGCCTGGTCGACGGGGAGCGGGTCGTACACGCCACCCGCCGCTCGCATCCGCTGCTTGAGCAGGTCCTTGAGCGAGGTGCCGCCGACGTACTCCATGACGATGTAGCCAGCGCCCTCGTGCGTCACGAAGTTGTAGATCTCGACGATCAGCGGGTGCTCGACCTGGGCGAGGAACAACCGCTCGGCGATGGCTGCCGCCAGGGCGTCAGGGTCGCCGGAGTTGAGCAGGCCCTTGAGCACCACCCAGCGGTCGGAGACGTTGCGGTCGCGCGCGGCGTAGATCCAGCCCAGGCCGCCGTGGGCGATGGCGCCGGCGACGACGTACTGGCCGCCGACGACGTCGCCCTCCTTCAGCTTGGGCGTGAAGGAGAACGGGTTCCGGCAGGTCGGGCAGAAGCCCTCGGTCCGCCCGGGCTGACCGTCGCGGGAGCGTCCCACCGCTGCCCCGCACGACGGGCACGAGCGTCGGTCCTCCGGGACCATGGGGTTCTCCAGCACCGCGCCGGCAGCGTCGACCGCCGGCACCGGTGGGATGGAGGTCAGGCCGGCACCGAGCCGAGCCCCCCGCAGGCGGGTCGACGTGGTGCCGACCCGTCGGGTGATCTTGCTGCCCGCGGCGCTCGCACGGGCCGAGCCCAGGGCCGCCGACGCGAGCTGGTTGGAGGCGCGCGAGACGGTCGACGGTGAGTGGGCCACCCCGGCCGGGGACGTCGCGACCGACCCGACAGCCGCCGAGCCGCTTCCAGCCCTCGAAGCGCCCTGAGCGCTGGAACTGCCTTGTGCGCTGGAAGTGCCCTCGGGACCGGGGGAGCCGCAGACGTCGCAGTACCCGTCGAGGATGGTGCCCGTGCAACCGGGCTGAACGCAGGCGGTCGTGCTCACGATGAGCCTCCTCCGTCGGGACGTGGGCGGTGCGGTCGCTCCTCGGCGCTGCGCAGGTATGCCGCGCAGGCAGCCACGAGGGCGCGGACGCGCACCAGGTCGGTGGGTTCACGGTCGAGCGCGCCGACGGCTCGTCGTTGCAGCTCCGCGAGGTCGGCGTCGGCCTCGTCCGATCGGGGTCTGGCGCGGCGGTCGGCGGCCTTCGCGGCATACAGCTCGAGGGTGACCCGCAGCTCGTCGCGCTCGGAAAGGGCTGAAGCGTAAGCGTTCTGGGCCATCGTCATGGCCCGACCGACCGCGTCGAGCCGCGCTAGGTAGGCGTCCACGGCGGCGGGGTCGGTGGGCACCGGCCCGAGCGTCGATACGTCGGGCACGGCAAGGCGCGGGGCGGGGGTGACCTGGGCGACGCAGCGCGCAGCGAGGATCCGCAGCGCACCACCGCGCGCTTCGAGCTCGGTCCGCAACGCTCTGGCCCTCTCTTCGTCGTGGGCGCGGGCACGACGGTTCGAGGCACCGACGATCAGGTCGCGCTCGGCGCGGGCCGCGTCCTGCTCCAGCGGACCCAGCATGCCGCCGACGTCGGCGCCGCGCTTGGCCCTGGCCACCACGTCGGCCACGCGGGTGTCCAGCCGGTCGAGCACCGCGACGGCAGCGGCGTGCTCCCGCGCGGGCACCCGGCCGACCAGGTCGCGGATGCGTTCGACCGAGGCGCGCAGGCCACGAACCCGGGCCTGCACGTCGGCCTCCGAGGGGTCCAGTCCGAGTCGGGCGCGCAACGAGGCGGCGAGGGCGTCGGAGAGTCGGCAGGCCTCGGGCAACGAGACCGCCAGCGCCCCGGCTACTCCCGTCGTGCCGCGGGGCGTGGCACCCGGCGTTGCGCCGGGCGACCCTGACGGTCGGGAGACCGTGGCGTCGAGCCGCCCCCAGACGAGGGTGGACAGGCGCGCGAGCTCGGTCGGACCGACCCGTCCGGAGTCCCAGGTCGCGACGAGGAGGTCGTGCCGGTCGGCGACCCCCTTCCAGAGCGCCATCGAGAGCAGCAGGTCGGCGGTGTATGCGGCGCTGTCCGCAGCCGCGAGGGCCGCCTCGTCGAGCACGTCCAGCTCGGCCTTGCGCGCGTCACGCCAGCTGCCCAGTGCGTCCAGGTAGTGCAGTGCCTCGCTGGCGCCGAGGGGCTGGCCGAGCCGGCCGGGGGCCGCCGGCGCGGTGGCGCCGTTCATCGCGGAGATCACGGTGTCCGCCCGTACACGGCCTTCGGAGGTGCCGGCGCTTTGCCGAGCGAGCTCGCGAGCCAGGTGTTGTAGCTCTTGGTCCAGCGACCGTCGGAGCGCATCTGCTCAAGGACACCGTTGACGAACCGCACGAAGTCGACATGCTGCTTGTTCACGCCGAGGCCGTACGGCTCGGCGGTGAAGGCCGGCGCCTTGACGACCTCGGCGTAGGGGTCCTGCGCCGCCAGCCCCGCGAGCACGGTGTCGTCACCGGTGATGGCGTCGACCTTGCCCTGCTGGAACAGCACCAGGCAGCCGGTGTGGGTGTCGGCGCCGACAGCCTGGACCGACCCGAAGGTGCGCAGCTTGTCCATGCTCGTCGAGCTGTTGGGCGCGCAGACCTTCTTGCCGGCGAGGTCCTGGATGCCCTTGATCGGGGCGCCGCCGGCGGTCTTCTCTCCCAGTCGTACCAGCACCTTCTGGCCCGAGCGGTAGTACTCGCTGGAGAAGGCGATGTCCTTCCAGCGGGCGCAGGTGATCGTCATGTTGCGTGCCACGATGTCGACGGTGCCGTCCTCGAGGGAGGGCAGGCGCTGGGCCGCGGTGATGACCTTCAGCTCGATCTTGTCGGGGCGACCGAAGATCGCCTGGGAGACGGCGCGGAGCATGTCGATGTCGAAGCCCTCGATCTGCCCGGAGACCGGGTTGCGCGCGCCGAGCAGGAGCGTGTCGGCCGAGACGCCCGCGATGAGGCGGCCGCGCTTCTGGATCGTCTCCATGTAGCTGCCGGACGGCATCCGGCCGGGCGCCGGCATGGTGGCGGGCGGGGCGTAGGACTGAAGACAGTTGGCGGTCACGACGTCCGTGCTGGAAGGTGCCGGTGAGGGGGTGGCCGTGCCGGTGTTCGACGGTGTCGCAGATGCCGCCGGCTTGGGCAAGGGAGTCGGGTCGTAGGCGCCGGCCGTCGTGCACGCTCCGGCCGCCAGCGTCGTGGCCAGCACGGCGACGATGGTGAACGTGCGTCGGCGGCTCACCGGTACTCCTCCAGACGGAGCGAGACGCCCCACCAGACGCAGACGGCGGCGACCGCTCCAGCCAGCAACCCGAGCACCGCGGCGAACGGCAGCCAGCCACCGGTGTCGCCGAGCTGCTGGGAGGTCTGGTCGCTCAGGGCGGACAGCTGCTTCCCCGAGCTGGTGTCGAACGCGGTGAAGGTGGCGTTGCCCGTGCCGGATGCCTGGCCCGTGGCGAGCGCGACCGCAGCCTCCCAGTCCCCGGAGTCGTCCAGGGCGCGGATCTTCTTGTGGACCGAGGCGTAGTCGGGCCACGGCAGGGGCGCCATGCCCGAGGACGACGGGTTCTGCTCCAGCTCGGTCAGGTGGGAGGTCACCGTCGCGGCCGAGGCCTGCCAGGCCTTCTCGAACGTCGCGCCGGACCCGCGCGCGATGAGGGTCAGGCTCTCGTTGGACTTCGCGTCGAACCCGGCGATGCGCGCCTGGGCTGTGGACAGGGTCGCGGCATACACGCCGTTGCGGGTGGCATCGACCTTCGTCTGCACGGCGAGCAGCCCGACCGTGCCGACCACCAGGGTGACGAGCACCACCACGGCGGCTGCGGCGAGGGGGAGGTTGAGGTAGCGCCGGGTGCGCCTGGCCAGCCACACGAGGCCCAGCACGAGGACGGCGAGGGTCAGCAGGCCGGCGATGACCAGCCACAGCGCGGCCCGGTCTGCACGGTCGAACTCCTCCGCGACGCGAGCGTTGTTGGCGTCGCTCAGGTTCTTCAGCAGGGGAAGGGCCGTGGTGCGCAGGTCCGCGCTGGCGTTCTTGAGGTACTGCGCCCCGATCGGCAGCGCTTGGCGGTTGTTCGCGCGGGCCTGCTCGACCTGGCCCGTGTAGGTGATCAGCGCCTGGTTGAGCGCCGCCAGGGCGGCGCCGTCGACCGGCTGGTGCTGCGCGGCCTCGGCGATGAGCTGGGACGCCGACGTGATCGCCTTGGTGTAGTCGGCGCGCTGGGCGGGGGGCTCCAACCCACCGACGAGGAAGGCGTTGGTGGCGTCGGCATCCGCCCGCACCACGTTGGTCTGGATGGCCTGGATGCGCACGAGCTGGTCAGAGTTCGCGGCCGCGCGGGTGAGGGCACCGTCGGCGGAGCGGAACGACTGGCCGGCGGCGAGCCCGAACAGCAGGGTGGCTGCGATGCCGACCAGGCCGAGCGTCCGGAGGTGACCGGGGGTGCCGGACATGGCGACCCTGATCGCGGCGGTCGCCGCCTCCAGCAACCCCCGGATGCCGGTCGCGCGCGGGGCCGCAGTCGGCGCCGTACCCGTGCCCGTGCCCGGGCCGGAGCCGAGCGTGGCGGGGGCTCCGACCGCACGCCGCGATGGAGGGAGGGCCGGCGGGGGCGGAGCCGCGGACGTGGTCGCCGGGGGCAGGGAAGGGGTCACGAGGTGCCTCCGGGGTATGGGGCGCGGTCACCGAGGTCCGGGGACGCAGGTGCCGGTGCAGCCTGAGACGCAGGGACGTGAGATGCGGCTCCCTCGTCCAGCGGTTCCTCTTCCAGCGGTTCCTCGTCGAAGTCGCGGGCGACGAGCAGGCGGAGCTGCTCCAGGGTCGGGTCCGACGTCTCGCGCAGTCGCCACGCGTGGTGACCGATCGCCGACTCGAGGGCGTTGCGGCTGAACCTGCCGTTGCCGAAGCCGCTGTCCCGGGGTGTGCGGCCGAGCACCTCTCGGAACCGCTCCACGGCTGCCGGCTCCAGCTCGTAGTCGGCGCCCTGGGCGAGGTGCTGCAGGATGGCGACGAGCTCGTCGTCCGTGTAGTCCTCGAAGTCGATGGTGGTCCGGAACCGGCTCGCGAGACCGGGATTCGCGGCGATGAACGCGGTCATCGGCGCCGGGTAGCCGGCGACGATGACGACAAGGTCCTCGCGCCGGTCCTCCATCTCCTTGACCAGGGTGTCGACCGACTCCTGGCCGTACTGGTCGCCCCCGGCGAAGCTGCCCGTGAGGCTGTAGGCCTCGTCGATGAACAGCACCCCACCCGCGGCCGACGAGACGACCTCGGCGGTCTTCGTGGCCGTCTGGCCCAGGTAGCCGGCCACGAGCTCGGAGCGGTCGACCTCGACGAGGTGGCCACGCGAGAGCAGCCCCAGCGCCTGGTAGATGCCGCCGACCAGCCGGGCCACCGTCGTCTTGCCGGTGCCCGGGTTGCCCGTGAACACGAGGTGCCGGGTCAGCGTGGGGCTCTTGAGACCGGCATCCACGCGCAGCTTCTCGACCCGCAGAAGCGCGACCTGTCGGTGGATCTCGCGCTTCACCCGCTGCAGCCCGATGAGGCCGTCGAGGTCGGCCAACAGGTCTTCGAGGCTCCGCGCCGGCGGGGTCTGCGACGCCGGTTCGTCCGGGGTGGTGGGGATCGTCGGCGCCGGGGCGGCGCCGGTCGGTGCCGACGCACCACCGTCACTTGCATCAGGGGACGTTCGGACCGACGGGGGCACGACGGGCCGCACGACGGACAGCTGGGCGGCGGCTGCCACGGACGCATTGCCGATGACGCGCATCGTCGGCTCACCCAGCTCGCAGGCGGCCGCGGTGACCTCGGCCAGCGCCTCGGCGTAGGCCCGCGTGTGCGGGGACTGCTGCGCCGCAAGGGCACTCAGGATCGCTGTCGGAGCCCCACGCCAACGGCGACCACGGCTGGCCGAGTCGAAGAAGTCCTGGGTGCTGGCACCGCCCACGGCGACGGACCAGTCGGTGGCGGCCCGAGGCGCGGACTCGGCCAGCGCTGCGGCGAGGTCGAAGGCCTCCGCTCGTGCTGCCGCGGTGTCGGCCCCGGCGTTGCTCGCGACAACGGCCACGGCATCGACGGCCACGTCCAGCGATGCGGTGCGTTGGGGACTCGAGGGCTGCGACGGACTCATGACGCGTCGCGCCCGGCCGGCGGCTGGAGGCGGCCCGGCCCGCCCGCATCCTCCGCGCCCTGGGCGGCCCCGGGGGAGACCGGTCGACCACTTGTGGGCCCGCCAGGCATCGTCGGGATGGGCGCGGACCCCACGTCGAGCACCCCACCGGTGGAGGCCGACCCGAACTTCTCCGCCAGGAACCGCCCGTGAGCCACGAGGGCGTCGGCATCGGCGCGGCATACGGCGTCGAAGACCTTGTCCATGGTCGCGGCGAGCAGGTCGAGCTGGTCGATGAGGACCATCAGCGAGGACTTGCCCTGGTCGACGGGACGGTTGTCGGCGAACTGCCGGGGCAGCCGGAGGTAGCCGCCCACGGCCTCCGGGAGGTAGTCGGTCGCGGTGGCCATCACGGAGTAGGCCTGCGGGCTGCCGGCGCCGAGGTTCGGGAGCCGCGGGATGGTGTCGCGGACGACCCGGTCGACGCGGTGGACCCGGGACGCGACCGGTGCCGGCACCGCACCGGCGGCGACCATCGACTCGACGCGGTCAAGGGACGCGAGGAGGTCCTCGCTGGTCGGGACTGCCGGCACGACGAAGCGATCCCCCTGGTCGCCCTGCTGGCCGCGGCCGAAGAGGCGGCCGAGGAAACCTCCCGACATGTGCTCACTATGCCCGCTCGACTTCTCAGCGTGAAGCACCTGCGGCGCCGCCCAGGTCGAGGGATCCGCTGGCCACGCGGTCGTCGTGGCGGTCGACCCGCTCGAGGTAGGCGCGTGACTTGCCGACCTCGGTCTCCAGGGTGCCGATCGTGGCGGCCATGGTGTCCAGGGCCTGCACCTTGAAGGTGTCGATCGCGTCCATGGTCGCGTAGATGTTCTGGAAGGCGGCCTGCAGCTGGGGGAGCCCGATCGTCGCCGAGGCCGCCTGCTGCTGGATCTGCACCGAGTTGTCGCGCAGCATCTCGCTGGTCCGCTCGATCATCCCGCTCGTCGTGGTGTTGAGGGCGGTGATCTGGTCGAGGACGAGCTTCTGGTTGCCCAGGGCCTGGGCCACGATGACCGCGGTGCGCAGCGCCGACACCGTGGTCGTGGAGGCCCGGTCGACGCCCTTGATCAGCTCGATGTTGTTCTTGATGACGATGTCGATCGCCAGGTAGTTCTGGATCGAGACGGCCAGCTGGGTCAGCAGGTCCTGGTGCTTCTGCCGGACGTAGAAGAGGACGTCGTCGCGCAGCGCCTTGGCCTTCTCGGGGTCGGTGGCCTCCAGCTCGGCGATGCCGGCGGCCAGTCGGGCGTCCAGGCGCTCGGCGACGTAGACGTACTGGTTGAGCCGGGCCATGGCGTCCCAGAGGTACTGCTTCTCCATGTTGAGCGCGGCGTTGTCCTTGCCGAGCTCGTCCTGCCCGTCGCGCAGGGCGTGCAGGATGCCGTCGAGGTGGCTCTGCGCGGACTGGTACCTGCGGAAGTAGTCGTTGACCTTGTCGCCGAACGGGACCATCCCGAGGAACTTCTTGGCGCCCGTCGCCTCCTTCGGGTCCAGGCCCTCGATGGTCCGACGGAGCTCCAGGAGGGTCGAGCCCACCTTGGACCCCTCGGCGAGGCCGCCCTCCTGGAGGGCCCTCACCGGGGAGCTCGAGCAGCCGGTTGGACGTCTCTGCCGCTTTGCGTATGTCGCCGTCGCCCATGGTGCGTACGTCGGCGGCCTTGGCGGAGAACTCGGGCGAGCGGGGCGCGGCCGTCATGAGCGACTGGAGGTAGCTGTCGACCTTGACGTCGAGACCGGGCAGGGCCGCGGCCTCCACGGCGGGAGCCATCCTGGGGGCCGCGGTCTCGGCCACGAGCGGGGGAGGCGGGGGCGCCGTGAGGGTCAGCGCAGACGGCGTGCCGGCAGGAGGTTGGAGCGGTGCGGGCTGCGAGTCGGTCATCGTGCTCCCCAGGTTGCTCGAGGGGTCAACGAGCGGTGCTCGCTCCCCCGAGTCGACGAACAACCAATCTACGCGGTTCCCATGCGCCGATACCGAGGAATTCGCCGGATCAGGTTGTCGCCTCAGCTGGTGCGCTCGGTGCGGGTGTCTCGTGGGAGGAACGGCACCATGAGGACTTTTCGCGTTCACTTCGTGTCGGTGAAGTCGTCGTGTGCGGCTCCTAGCGTCCGGCGCATGAGAGCTCTACGAGTTGTTGCGACCGCGGTCAGCGCGGCGGGCTTGTGCCTGTCCGCTTCGGCCGTTGCCCAAGCCACCCCCAATGCCACCGGTCCTGGCGTGCTTCCACAGAAGACCCAGTTCGATCTGCAGGCCCACCGTGGCGGCATCGGCATGACCACGGAGGAGTCCCTTCCCGGCTTCGCGAAGGCCCTGCGGCTGGGTGTGAGCACGCTGGAGCTGGACACGCACATCACCAAGGACGACAAGGTGGTCGTCAACCACGACCGTCAGATCAGCTCGCAGAAGTGCAAGGACACCGGCCCAGCGTTCTCTGGTGACCCGATGTACCCGTACGTGGGCAAGTACATCAAGGACCTGACCTTGGCCGAGATCAAGACGATGGACTGTGGCTACCAGCAGCTGCCCGGCTTCCCTGAGCAGGAGCAGATCAAGGGCTGGCGCATGGCCGAGCTCAAGGACGTCCTGAACTTGGTGAAGTCGTACCACGCCAACCAGGTCAAGCTGAACATCGAGACCAAGGTGGAGGCCGGCTCGCCTGAGCAGACTGCGCCCCGTGAGCAGTTCGTCCGTCGGGTCTACGAGGAGATCCACGCCTCGGGGATCGAGCGTCAGGTCACCATCGAGTCCTTCGACTGGGGGTCGCTCAAGCTGATGCACACGTATGCGCCGACGTGGCCGCTCGTGGCACTGACGAACTACGACTTCCTCGAGGTGGGCAAGCCGGGGGCCTCCCCGTGGCTCGGTGGTGTCGACGCCGACAACTACGGCGGCGACTTCGTGAAGGCAGCCAAGGCCGCGGTACCTGGTCTGACGGCGCTGTCGCCGAACTACGGCTTCCCGCAGAACGGCAAGGTGGGTGACCCCAGCTTCCGTTTCTACCCGGACAAGCAGATGGTGTCCGAGGCGCACTCGCGAGGGCTGAAGGTCATCCCTTGGACGTGCGATGACGGTGCCACGATCAAGGCACTGATGGACATGGGTGTCGACGGCATCATCACCAACTACCCGAACCACGTCCGGGAGCTCATGGCCGAGCGTGGCATGCGCCTGCCGAAGGCGTACCCCGCCCCCTGATCATCGCCGAGAGGGGCGCCCCGATTGGATCGGGGTGCCCCTTCGTCGTGCTCGGCCGGGCGTGCGCGGAGGGCTGACCCGGGCGGGGCTGCGCGGCCGGAGCGCGGCGCCTTGCCTGACGGAAACGTGGTGGTGCCCTCGGGCAGATTCGAACTGCCGACACCCGCTTTAGGAGAGCGGTGCTCTATCCCCTGAGTGAGCCGAGGGCGGGGCATGGCTGAGGCTGTTGGTGCGACCGTCCGGCCATGCAGCGGCCAGCGTAGCCCAAGGGGCTCGCATCTCCGCTCACGGGATCGCTGGTCAGCGCGGACCCCTTCGACAGGGAGTGAAGGGCTGGCACTGACGCAGGGGCGCTCGCGACGATGACCTCAGTCAAATCAGCGCAATACGTCTCCACGACCCCCAAGGTGGGCGCCGAGCGCCGCGACCCGGGACGAGAGCGGTCTGAGAGCGCCGTACAGCAGTGCCGATTCCGGCGCCATCCAAGATGAACCGTCCTACCCTGACCGGGTGACCCGCCGATTCCTGCTCGCTCGCTTCGCGTCCATGCTGATCGGTTTCGCGCTGCTCGTAGGGAGCTTCTACGTCTACTCCCTTGTCGCCGGTCACATCGGAAACGACATCGTGCGGTGGTTCGCCGGAGTCGCCAGTCTCGTCGTGGGTCTGTGGCTCGCCTACGCGGTCAACGCCACGATCGTCGCGCGAGTCGACCCGGACGGAGCCCAGCGAGCCGCCGTCGAGCGCGAGCGACAGTCCAGCCCCCGCTAGGAAGTTTCGGCTAAGGGCACGAAGGAAGCCCGGCGTCCGCGAGAGACGCTCGGTCGGCCCGGCGCGAGCTCACAGCTGACCTACTCCGGCACGGATGGCGACACGTGCCGCGCCACGGGTCCATAGGTCCTCCTTGGCGGTGTCCACCTCGATGCGCCTCGCGTGCGATGCCCGAAAAGCCATGGACGGCAAAGGATTCGCGCGTGGAGTCCGCCATGAGGCCGAAGGCGGCCGAGCTCGCCGGCGATGATGACCAGCTCAGGATCGGTCAGGTTGCACAGTCCGGCGAGGCCCCGTCCGAGGGCATCTCCGGCACTGCGAAAGGCCTCGCGGGCGCGAACCGCCGCATCTCCCGAGCCGTCGGAGGCGACCTGCATCGCTTCTTCCACAGAGGTGCAGCCGCTGAGCTCGCAGATCGCATCATCCCCGGCCAGTGCCTCGAGGCACCCGCGCGCGCCACAGGTGCACAACCGGCCCTGCGGATCGAGTGGCAGGTGCCCGCGCTCAGCGCCCATGCCACGCGCCCCGGTGTGGAGGCGGTCGCCCAGGACCAGGCCACACCCGATACCGACACCGAGAGTGACCACGGCGAAGGTCCGGATGCCACGGCCACGACCGAACCAGTGCTCGGCAAGGGCCAGGGTGTTGGCGTTGTTCTCGACGACGACGGGCAGGTCGACGAGGTCGGTGAGGACCTGGCGCACGGGCACGTCGCGCCATCCAAGGATGGCGGACAGCCGGCAGGTCCCCGTCTGGGGATCGATGTGTCCGCTGAGCCCCACGCCGACCCCCAGCACGTCTGCCCGATCCGATTTTGAGGTCGCGAGCCAGCTCGTGACGACCTCGCCCACGGCGGCAGAGACGATCGCGGGTTCGGTGGACGACAGGGCCGTCGAACACCGGGTCAGCACGGTCGCACTCAGGTCGGTCAGCACCCCGCTGACCGTCGACGGCCCCACCTTGATCCCGACGGCCATGTAGCGGGCGGGGTTGACCGACAGCGCCTGGACCGGTCGGCCGCGTCCCGGGCCCGGGGTCCCGGACTCGCGCAGGTAGTCGTCGTCGATCAACGGCCGCAGCGAGCGCGTCACGGTGGAGGCGTCCAGCCCGGTCCAGGCTGCCAGCTGGCCGCGGGTCACCGGGCCGAACCGCAGGGTCAGCGAGAAGAGCTCGGCCCTACCCGGGTCTGCCAGCCCGGCGGCCAGGCCCCCTCAGCCGGCCGCCGGGCGCAGACGAGGAGGACGTCAGTGCCGCAGCTCCATCGCAGTTGAGGTTGATGGCGCCGGCATCGGTCGAACCGTGGCCGATGGTCACCAGGTTGAGGCCGGCTTGGAGGCGCAGCTCCCCGGACCGGTGCTCCCAACGGTCCCAGCCCCTGGTCGACGGGAACGTGACGGTCCGTGGTCCGTCCACGACGGTGCCGTCGGCCCGTTCGCTGGAGACGGTCATGGTGCTCGCGGTGTCCAAGCCGTTCGCGTAACGCCACCGGACGTCATACCGGCCGGCGCGAGGAGCGCGCACCGCGAAGGTGACCAACGCGTCTCCCGGCTCGTTGCCGGCGGCCAGCTTGTCGACGAAGCCAGACCCGTCATAGCCGTGGTGGTTGTTGTTGAAGTTCGCGCCGCCACCCCATGCTGCCCATGCGGCGTGGAAGCGGGGAGTCCTGTTCCTCGGGGTGACGTGGAACAGGGCGCACGCGTGAGGTGCCAGGTTGGCCGTTGCCTCGGTGCGCACCCCGAGGTCCCGACGAGCCCAGACGTCCCTGACCTCGGCCGCCCCTGCGATGCCGAGGTCACGGCCGAAGTGCAGCGCCTTGTCGACCGTCGCGGTGTCGCCACGGTTGAACAGGGCGACGACCCAGGACCCGTCAGGCAGCTGACCTGCCCAGCGCTCGGTGTCGCGGGATGACGGGTCCACGGAGTACGGGTTTCCGTTGTAGTACAAGGGTTTGCCGACCAGACCCTTGCGGTGCGAGGTCCAGCACCTCGGGCTGCGTGAAGACCCAGCCGTGGGGCCCGATGTCGGAGTACAGGTCGGCGATGGCGATGGGGGAGCCGGCGATCGTCATGAGGGTCACCGCCGTCTTGCGCTCCTCGTCGGAGGCGAAAGTGTGGGCCCGGAGGAAGTCCCCGTCGAGGATCAGCTGTCCGCGGCCGTTGCGGTGCGACCAGCCCGTGAAGCCGCAGAACGGGTTGAACCAGTTGGGCCAGGCGTTCTGCCAGTCCTGGCGACCACCGCTGAGCCGTTCCCAACCGCCCTTGTCGGCGTCGGCGTTGATGCGCACCATGTCGCCGTTGGCGAGCTCGGCGGCGGCGTTGTCGAACAGGTGGGGCATGACCAGCGACACCTCCATCGCGTCGCCAGCGGCCTCGTTGATCCAGTGCAGTGCCTTGACGTAGTTGGCGCGGCCGTGAGCGGCGTTGACGCGTCCGATGTTGGCGTCCATCCCGTCCTCGTACCAGGACAGGAAGTCGATCCGCAGGAACGGCACCGACATTCGCTTGAAGTACTCGACGTATCCCTGCACGTACTCCCGCGCACCCGGCTTCGTGACGTCCACCCAGTACAGGGTGTTCCCTCCGATGTCGCGGGCCATGAAGTCGTTGTCGGCCACGATGTCGGCGATCCTGATGTCGGGCCGGCCCGCGACGGTCTTGGTGTGGTCCGCGACCGCGGCCCGGTGCACCCAGAGGGGTTGTCGTAGACGCCGAGCGACATCTTGCGCTGCGCGAGGTAGGCGGCCCAGTAGGCCCAGTCATGAGTCCACGAGTCGTTGTAGCTCGTGATGTAGCCGTGCTCGGTCGTGCGCGACGAGCCCTCGATCCACCCGTCGGTGCAGGCCATGTCGTAACCGCTGGGCGCGAAGTCCTTGGCGAGCCAGTCGATGTTGGCCTTCCACTCGTCCTCGGGGATCGGCGCGTTCCTCTCCCTATTTAGATGCGTCAAGCACCAAAATCCCCGAGGGTGGTCAGCGGACCGTCGTGGTGAGGGTCGAGCTGTAGGCGGCAGCGTTGTACTTGTCGCCGGCGATGTACCAGCCGGTACTTCACGGTGCCCTTCGCTGATGCCTTCACACTCAGGTGCGTCTTGCCGTACTTGTCGGTGCGCACCCGCGTGAAGCTCGTCCACTTCCCGCCAGCGTAGCGCTGCAGCGTCGCGTAGATCCCGCTCCGTGCCGGGGACAGGGACGTGTATGCGGTCACCGTCGAGTTGTACTTCGGGGCCGTGGTGCTCACCGAGATCGCGGGCCGGAACACCACGGTGAAGGACCGGTTGGCCGCTGAGCCGGCGTTCACCCCGGTCGCGGCTGCTTGGCTGACGCGCAGCGTGCCGTTGTAGGCCACGGCGAGTCGGGCGGTGAACTTGCCGGAGGCGTCGGCGGTGACGGTCGTCCTGGTCCGGGCCACTCCGGCGACGTCGTAGTTGGCGACCGTGACCCGGGCGCCGGGCAGGGCGGTCCGGGTCGTGCCAGCTGTCTTGTAGGCGACGCCGGTGACGGTAGCGGTGCCGGCCCCGGTCAGCTTCGTGGTCGAGGTGCTGACGACGGGAGCGCCGCCGTAGTTGACGCTGTTGACGGTGCGCGTTGCCCCGGGGGAGGCGGGCCACGACCCGGTCTTGTCGAAGAACGCCGACACCGTGGTCGACCGGGTGATGGCCGGCGTGCTGACCGTCCACGCACCGGTCGAGGTCGTGGTGGCGTAGACGGTGGTGGCGGCCAGCCCCGAGGGCGTCACCACGACCCGGATGCGGAAGTTCGCCGGGCTCGGGGCAGTGCCCGCGTTGGCGGTCACCGTGAACTTGCCGCTGACGGTCGCGTGGGTGCCGTAGTAGACCGAGCCGGGGGCCGTCGTGATCGCGGTCGCCGTCGTGTAGGTCGGGGGGATGACGGTGATGGTCCGGGCCGCCGTGGGGGCCGTGGCAGCCCAGGTCGACGACGCGTTGCCGGAGCCGAGGAACCGGGCCGTGACGGTGGTCGCGGTCTTGAGCGAGGGGATCGTCGCGGTCCACCGGCCGGTGGAGGCGACGGTGACGTTCTGCGTCACCGCGGCCTGGCCGGACTGCGTGGAGGTGACCGCGACCTGTGCGCCGGTGGGAGCGACCGCGGTGCCGGAGCCGTTGCGCACGGTGAACGACCCGCCGACCGTGGCGACGCTTCCGGTGAGCACCGAGGTGGGCGCGGTGTCTAGGGTCAGCGCGGTCGTGAACACGGGTTTGGTGGCCGTGACGGCGACTGCCGCACTCTGCGCAGCCGGCCACGGGGTGGCGGCGTCGAAGTAGGCGACGACGCTGCTGCTCGCGGTGACCGCGGGCAGCGCCACCGTGAACGCGCCGCCGGTGCCGGTGGTCACGGTGGTCGTGGTGGGGACGCCACCGGTGGTGACGACCACGCGGATCGTCCGGCCGGACGCGTCGGGGGAGCCCGAGGTGTCGGTGAAGGTGAGCTTGCCGGTGAGCTGGGGCGTCGTGCCGAGCAGGGCGTTGCCGCCTCCGGAGAGGGTGACCGCGCTGACGTAGCTGGCGACGCTGACCTTGGCGGTCGTGGAGGAGTCGATGAGGCCGGGCTGGCCGCTGACACCGGCCGTGACCGTCTGCGTCGAGGAGAGCACCGGGGTGGTCACCGTCCAGGCGCCCTTGGCGTCGGTCGGCGCGCTGGTGACTGGCCATCCGTTCCCTGACCCGGTGACCTGCACCTGCACCCCGGCGACCGGCGAGCTCGCACCGGTGTAGGGATCGGTGCGGTTGACCACGCCGGTGACGACCGCGGTCCGGCCGGTCATCGTCCCGGTGGACGATGCGGTGACCGAGCTCGCGTAGCTCGTCACGTCGACCGAGTCGCCGGTGAACGGCCCGACCCCGTTGGCGGTGACCTGCACGTCGCCGCCGGACTGCAGGTTCTGGAGCGTGACCTCGAAGCCGCCCTCGGCATCGGTGGTCGTCGAGACCGAGGCGTTGCCCAGCGTGACCGTGACGTCTGCGTCGGCGACCGTGGTCGTGTCGTTGTATGCCGTGCCCGTCACCATGACCGAGCCGCCCCACATCGGGTGCAGCTCGTCGACCGTGGACGAGACGCTGGTCACCTGACAGGTGCCGGTGACCGTGATCGGCCCACTGACCGTCGCGCCGGCGAAGGCGTCGTCGGACACCGATGCGGTGACCGGCGTCAGGCCGATCAGCCCGAGGGATGCCACGACGTGACCCGACAGGTCGGTCTGCGCTCTTCCCACGACGGTGCTGCCCTGACGGAAGTCGACCGTGGCGCCATACACGCCGGTGCTGGTGGTGGTGTCGACGAGGTCGCCGGTGATCGTCACCGGGGCCGTCTGGCACCCGGGCACCGACGGGGTGGTGATCGTCAGGGTCGCCGGGCGCGCGGCCTGCTCGAAGGTGACCAGGGTGGAAGCCTCCGACTTGACCCCCGCAGAGTCGGTGACGACGGCGGTGACCGACGCCGACGCGACACCGGGACGGCAGGCCAGGAGGCCCTGGTCGCCGGCCCCGCCAGAGGTCGTGCAGTCCTGCGTGCGGGTCGAGAACGCGGTCGTGTGCGTGCGGCCGGCCGGGGTGACCGCGGTCGCCGAGACCTGGGTCGGCAGGGCGGTGACGCCGTTGACCCCGAAGACCTCGGTGCGGTTGGTGCCCGTGTTCCCGCCGACGGTGCCGTCGCCGCCGCCGATGAGGAAGCGGCTGTTGGCCGCATTCCACGAGGTGGTGAGGTAGGAGCCGGGCTTCGGGAAGGTGTTGAAGTAGTCGTCGCCGTTGCAGTCCAGCAGCGCCTCGTCCTGCGCTGGACAGACGTCGCGCATCGTGACGCCGGGGCCGTCGGGGTAGCACATGACGTCGGACTCGTCGGTGCAGTGGCCGGCGGCGGTCTTGTGCGGGGCGGTGGCCAGGACCGCGCCCAAGGTGTGGGTCAGCTCGTGGGCCTCGGTGTGCTGCAGTCCCCAGCAGCCGGTGTCGACGCGCGCATACATCGCGATGCCACCGTTGTTGACGTTGGCCTGCGCGGCCTGGCTGTCGGTGGGGTACATGTTGGCCAGGCCGCAGGTCATGGTGGCGTCGGTCCACAGCAGGTACTTCCGGTTGGCCGCGCCCAGGCCTTGGTTCTTCAGGTCGGCGGCCAGCGCTGTCAGGCCGGGGTCGCTGATCGCGGTCGACGCGACCTTGAGGACCGTGGGGACGCAGCCGCCCTGGCCGTCGGGCTCAGTGACCCAGCGCACCGAGCGGGCGCCGCCGGTGAGGGCGGCCGAGAGGCGGAAGGTGGCGTCGACGCCAGCGGCCCACTCCTGGATCTTGGGCTTGACGAGGGTGAACCGGTCGCCGCCGGTGTCACCGCTGGTGTTGTAGCTCTCCGCGTCGCTCCACGGGTTGGTCTGCGGCGGCTTGGTGGGGTCGAAGACGTAGACGGCCTGCACCCGGTAGCCGGAGGAGCCGTCGCCGTCGCAGGCGACGTTGCGCGTGGGGGAGCTGACCGCGGCCGGCACCGCCAGCCCGGCGGCCTCTGCTGCTGCTGCAGCCTTGGGGCCGTTGCCGTCCCGCTTCAGCAGCTCGGCCGTGCTGACGTGCTCGTTGACGTCGACACCCGGCGGCGGCACGTCGGCGTGCACGCAGGCGATCGGGTCGCTCGAGTCGAGCTGGAACGTCGCCACCCCGGGAGGGCAGGCACGGAAGGGGCGAGCAGCCCCGTCGCGCCCGGCGCCGTCGGCCACGGTCGCGACGAGGCCGCCGCTGCCGAGGACGCTGACGGCGACCACGAGGGACACCAAGCGGGTCCTGGGTGACCGGGCCGCGCTGGAGCGGGCCGAGCTGGAACGGGAAAGCGGCATGGGGGTTGCCTTCGGGACTGTGCGTCTGGGAGCGAGCAAGACCACGGTAGGAGTGCCCGACCAGGGGTTTTGCCCCGTTTCGCGCATTCGAGCCGAAAGTGCCATGCGGGCTCACCCTCGGGGACGAGCAGGACCTCCCCGCACCGAACTGGCTCGCTCCGGTGCACCGGGCGCCCGGGTCGCCGACGGGACCTTGGGCCCTGATCGGCCCGCACTCGCCGCTGGAGCATGGAGGCGGCCCGGCGGGACTGTGCATTCGGCGCGCAGCGCCCCGGGTCGTCGAACAGGAGGACGTCATGGCTGGTGGGAACGGCACGAACGACGGCAACGGGGCGGACGGGAACGGCACGAACGGCCACGGCGCCAACGCCGGCAACGGGACGGGCAAGGGCGCGAGGATCGGTCGAGGGATCGTCGTCGCGTTCGACGGGACACCCGGCGCGGAGATCGCCCTCGACTGGGCCGCGGCCGCATCACGCCGCGGAGGCCGCCCGCTCACCCTGGTCCACTGCGTCGAGATGGCTGCCGTCCCGATCGACCCGATCTACGACCCCGAGGCCCTGCCGAGCGAGGTCCGTGACGACGCGAAGGCGATCCTCGACGGTGGCGTGAAGCGGGCGTCGGCCGTGACGAAGCCGTCCTTGGTCGACAGTGCCATCGTCGTCGGGTCCGCCGCGGCCGAGCTGGTCCTGGCCTCCAAGGACGCCGAGCTCGTCGTCATCGGCTCGCGGGGTCGCGGCCGGATGGCCTCGGGCCTGCTGGGCTCGGCGTCGTATGCCGTCGCGGCCCACGCCCTGTGCCCGGTCGTGGTCGTACGAGGCGGGTGGTCCGTGTACCCGGACGCAGCCCACCCCGTGATCGTGGGCGTGGACGACAGTGGGGCGTCACACCGTGCGGTCGCCTGGGCCGCCGACGTGGCGGCGGAGGCTGCCGCACCGCTGCGCATCATCGCCATCGGTCGGCTGCACTCGCCCGAGGGATGGGCGTACGTCGAGGACTCCCAGGCGGGCACGAAGCACAGCCACGAGGTGAGGGACAAGGCGATGGGCATCGCGGACCGGGCCCGGGATCGCGCGCTCGCACTCCACCCCCAGCTCGAGATCGAGACCGAGGCCCTCTACGGACAGGCCGGTCACGTGCTGGCCGTGAACGCCGTGCACGCCGGCCTGCTCGTCGTGGGCAGCCGCGGCCGTGGCGGCTTCGCCGGGCTGCTCCTCGGCTCGGTCAGCCACACCGTCATCCACGAAGCATCGTGCCCGGTGATGGTGGTCCGATAGGAACGCCACGCTCCGTCCCGCTCGATCCGGCCGGCTCGGTCGATCCGGCCGGCTCGGTCGATCCGGCCGGCATGCTCGTTGCCTTGGTCCATCCGGCTCGGTAAGGCCGGATCGGTCGGTTGGTCGCCTCCCTCTCCACCGAACGGACCAAAGCACGCCCGTGCCACCGCAGCCGGATCCGCTGCGACCTAGGGTGCGTTGCAGAGCGTCTCAATCCCCCAGAGCGCTCGACCTCGTGAAGGACCTCAATTGCGCCCCCGCCTCCCTCGCAAGCCCCTCGCCGCCATCGGCGCGGTCCTCGCCCCGCTGGGGCTTGCGGCCACGGTGACTGTGGCCACCCCGCAGGTGGCGACCGGTGCCACGGCGACCTACAAGCTGAACTACCTGACCCTCCCCAACGGAACCAGGGTGCCGGTGCGCTGGAACGGCTGCCAGGCGGCGGTGACGTGGAAGGTCAACCTCGCGGCCGTGCCGACCGCCCAGCGCGCGACCGTCCTGTCCGAGACCAGGACCGTCGTCAGCCGGATCTCCTCCTACACGGGGATCACGTTCTCCTACAAGGGATCCACGACCGAAGTGCCGCAGGTCGGCTCGATGGTCAAGCAGTCCGCCGAGCTCGTCATCGCCTTCACCAGCCCCAGCAGGACCAACTACGCACTCGCCGGGTCGGTGATGGGCGTGGGTGGCTACCAGTCCTACTGGGCGTCGCGCACTGCCAACGGCAAGACCACCTACACCGTCGCCGCGGTCCGTGGTTTCGTCGTCATCGACACCCCCCAGATGCTCGCCCAGACCAGGGGTGGCTTCGGCACCGGAGCCCGGCGCAGCAACCTGCTGCTGCACGAGGTCGGGCACGCCTTCGGGCTGGCCCACGTGTCGACCCCGACCCAGCAGATGTATCCCGTCCTCTCCAGCGCCTCGCCCAACGGCATGGCGTCCGGCGACCGGCTGGGCCTGTCGAAGGTCGGCAAGGGCGCTGGCTGCATCAACACCTCCTCGATGCCGCTGAAGGACCTCAGCTGACCTGAGCGCGGATAGCCTGCGCAGGTGAGCCACCGCACCCCCTCGACCGCCGCAGCCGGGGCGCCCGACCACGGGGTCCAGCGCCGCACCATCGGCACCCTCGTCGGGTCGCAGATGCTCGGTGGCGTCGGGGTGGCCAGCGGGGTGGCGGTGGGTTCGCTGCTCGCCGAGGACGTCAGCGGCTCGGCCGAGTTCGCCGGCCTCGGCGGCACCTTCCAGGTCCTCGGCGGCGCCCTCATCGCCATACCGATGGCCCGGCTCATGGCCCGCAGCGGTCGCCGCCCGGGACTGGTGATGGGGTACGGCCTCGGCATCATCGGTGCGGTCCTGCTCATCGTCGCCGGAGTCGTGCGCAGCTTTCCGCTGCTGCTCGCCGCGAGCGTCCTCTTCGGCGGTGCCACCACCGCCAACAGCCAGGCCCGGTATGCCGCGGCCGACCTCGCCGAGGACGCCCACCGGGGGCGCGACCTGAGTGTGGTGGTCTGGGCGACGACGATCGGGGCCGTCCTCGGACCCAACCTCGTCGGGCTGGCCGCCGGCACGGCGACCGCCCTGCATCTGCCCTGCCCTCACCGGGGCGTTCGTGTTCTCCCTGGCGGGGTTCGCGCTCGCGGGCACCCTGCTCGCGGTGCGGCTGCGGCCCGACCCGCTGCTGCTGGCCCGCCGGCGAGCCCGGGCCGCCGCACCCGACGACGAGGTGGAGCGCCCGCACGGCTCGGTCGTCCGCGGCATACGGGTGATCCGGAGCAGGCCGGCAGCGCTGCTCGGGCTGGTGGCGGTGGCCCTCGGGCACATGGTCATGGTGAGCGTCATGGTGATGACCCCGCTGCACATGCACCACGGCGGTTCGACGCTGCGCCTCATCGGGCTGGTCATCAGCATCCACATCCTCGGCATGTACTCCCTGTCACCGGTCGTCGGGATGGCCGTCGACCGGTTCGGCGGGCGCCCGGTCGTCGGAGTCGGCTCGGTGGTCCTCCTCGTCGCGACGCTGCTCGCCGCCCAGGCACCCACCGGGTGGTCACCGGGCCTGGCTGTCGGGCTGTTCCTGCTCGGCGTCGGGTGGTCGTGCACCCTGGTCAGCGGTTCCACGCTCATCTCCGGGGCGGTCCCGGTCGCCGAGCGGGCCGGCACCCAGGGCGCCTCCGACCTCGCCATGGGCCTGGCCGCCGGCGGGGGAGGTGCGCTGGCCGGGTTCGTCGTCGGCCAGGTGGGGTATGCCGCCCTCGGGCTCGGTGCCGCATTCGTCGCCGTCCTCATCGGGCTGACCGCCGCCTTCCTCCGCGGTCCTGACCACTCCTCGGACGCCCGCGATGACGGACCCGGGCACCCGGCCGACCACACGCCGTCGACCGTGGACCCAGCCGACAGCCGGGTTCGTTAGCCTGCACAGGTGAACCAGCCGACCGACGAGACCCCCACCACCCCGGCTGCCGAGACCGACCCCCGTGGTGAGCGTGTCGCCGCGGCCGTGAAGACCTGGCAGCGTCACCTGGTCGACCTCGGTGGGCGCAACACCCTGCTGTGGTACCGCGACCTCCCGACCGGCACCCTCGACCTCACCACCGCCCACCCCGGTGGGCTCGCGATGCTCCTCGCCGGCAGGCCCACCCGGCTCTCCGACCTGGTCCGCGAGCCCGCCGCCCTCGCCGAGGCCCGGCGGCGCGCGCGCACCATCCGCTCCAAGACCGTCGAGCTCTCCGAGGAGCGGGGCATCGCGGCCGGGTTCATCGCCATCGGCATGGCGACGTGGACCGTCCGCGGGGCCAACCGCCCGCCGGCGGCCCCGGTCCTGCTGCGCTCGTGCGTCCTGCGGCCGACCGGAGCCGCCCGCGAGGACTTCGACCTCGACCTCGGCAACGACGTCGAGCTCAACCCCGTCCTCGAGCACTACCTGCGCTCCGAGCAGGGCATCGAGCTCGACACCGACGCCCTGGAGGACCTCGCGACCTCGGGCAGCGGCTTCGACCCCTACCCCGCCTACGAGCGGCTCAAGCAGCTCTGCAAGGGCATCCCGGACTTCGCGATCACCCCGCGCCTGGTCGTCGGCACGTTCTCCTACGCCAAGCTCCCCATGGTGGCCGACCTTGCAGCACAAGGGACTTCGCTGGCCGACCACGACGTCGTCGCTGCGCTCGCCGGCGACCCCGGTGCCCTGCGCGCGGTCCGCACGCAGGTGCCGGAGTTCCCCGCGGACGCCGACCCGTCGCACGAGCTGCTCATCCTGGACGCCGACTCCACCCAGCAGGCGGCCATCGACGCGGTCCGCTCTGGCGCCCACCTGGTCATCAAGGGCCCGCCCGGCACCGGCAAGTCCCAGACCATCGCCAACCTCATCGCCAGCCTGGCGGGGGAGGGCAAGCGGGTCCTGTTCGTCGCCGAGAAGCGCGCCGCCATCGACGCCGTGCTCAGCCGGCTCGACAACGTGGGCCTGTCCGACCTCGTCCTCGACGCCTACGACGGCGCGAGCAACAAGCGGCGCCTGGCCCAGGAGTTCGGCAAGGCCCTCGAGCGCGGCACCACGACCACCGAGCCCGACACCTCCGAGATCGAGCGCGACCTCGTCGACCGTCGCGCGACCCTCGTCGAGCACTCCAAGGCCCTGCACGAGGTCCGTCAGCCCTGGGGCGTCTCCGCCCACCAGGCCCAGGAGGCCATCGCCACGCTCGGCGCGGCCCGGCACTCCCCGACCTCTCGGGTCCGGGTGCGAGGGACGCAGCTCGCGGAGCTGAGCCGACGCCGGGTGCAGGAGCTCGGCCGCCAGCTGACCGAAGCGGCCTCGCTCGGCGCCTGGTCGACCGAGTCCGGGTCCGACCCGTGGTTCGGTGCCCGCATCCCCACCTCGGAGGAGGCGGTGCGCGCCCGCGAGGTCACCAGCCGGCTCGCCGAGGGGCAGCTGCAGGACGTCGAGCAGACCATGACCGAGGTGTTCTCCGAGGTCAACCTCCCCCGGGCCGAACGCGTCGGCGACTGGGGCGACGTCCTCGACTCGGTCGCCAAGGTCCGCGACACCCTCGAGGTGTTCCGCCCCGAGGTGTTCGACATCCCCCTCGGCGACCTCGTCGCAGCGACCGGCACCAAGTCCTACCGCGCCACCAACAGCGTCGAGCTGGGCGCGTGGTCCCGGTGGCGGCTGCGTCGCCAGGCCCGCTCCCTGCTGCGCCCGGGCCCGCCGCCGTCCGACCTGCACGGCGCCCTCGTCGAGGCCCAGCAGCAGCGCACCTCCTGGCAGTCGATGGCCGGTGCCGGTGGCCGCCCCGAGATCCCCCTCGACCTCGACCGGGCGCGGGCCGCATACGACTCGCTCGCCGAGGACCTGCGCTGGCTCGGCGAGCGCCTCGGCCGCCACCGCCGCGGGTGGTGACCTCATGGGCATGCCGCTGTCCGAGCTGCAGCAGCGGATGGCCGACCTCGCGGCACGACCCGAACGCCTCACCGTCGTCCCGCGCGTCCTCGGAGCCCTCGACGCGCTCCGCGCCGCGGGGATGGGACCGCTCGTCGACGACCTCGCCCGCCGTGGTGTCGAGGCCGACGACGTCTCGGCCGAGCTCGACTTCGTGTGGTGGACCTCGCTGTGCGAGGACCTCATCGTGCGCGACTCCCGGTATGGCGCGCACGACGGTGCGCAGCTGCGACGGGTCGCCACGGAGTACGTCGCCGCCGACCACGCCCACCTGGCTGCCAGCGCGGACCGCGTCCGCGCCGGCGCGGCCCGCAGAGCTGCGCGAGGTGCTCGCCGACCACCCCGAGCAGGAGGCGCTGGTGCGCGCCGAGGCGGGCAAGTCCCGCCGCCACCGCCCGCTGCGCGAGCTGCTGCCCAAGGCCGGGGAGACCCTCACCGCCGCCAAGCCCGCCTGGGCGATGAGCCCGCTCGTCGTCGCGTCGGTGCTGCCCCCGGGCCGCTGGTTCGACGTGGTGATCTTCGACGAGGCGTCGCAGATCCCGCCCGCCCAGGCGGTCTCGGCGATCTCCCGGGCCCACCAGGTCGTCGTGGCCGGTGACGAGCGACAGCTCCCGCCGACGAACTTCTTCACCTCAGCGGTCGACGAGGACCTCGCCCCGGACTCCGAGACGCTGACCGAGGGGTTCGAGTCGGTGCTCGACGTGCTGACCGCCGCGCTGCCGACCCGGCGCCTGTCCTGGCACTACCGCTCCCTCGACGAGCGCCTGGTCGCGTTCGCCAACCAGGAGATGTACGACGGCTCGCTGGTGACCTTCCCCGGCACGGGCACCGACGCCGTCGTGCGGCTCGAGTCGGTCGAGGGCTCCGGCGTCGTCGCGCCCGGCGAGGAGGCCATCGAGTCGACCGAGGCCGAGGTCGACCGCGTCGTCGCGCTCGTCCTCGAGCACGCCCGGACCCGGCCGCAGGAGTCGCTCGGGGTCATCGCCCTCGGCATCAAGCACGCCACCCGTCTCGACGACGCCCTGCGCAGGGCGCTGCTCGAGGCCGAAGGTGTCGGCGACTTCTTCGACGAGGACCGGCGCGAGCGCTTCTTCGTCAAGAACCTCGAACGCGTGCAGGGTGACGAGCGCGACGCCATCATCCTGTCCGTCGGCTACGGCAAGACGCCGCACGGCCGGGTGCTGCACCGGTTCGGCCCGCTCAACCTCGAAGGCGGGGAGCGACGCCTCAACGTCGCCATCACCCGCGCCCGCCGCCGGATGACCGTCGTGTCCTCGCTGCTCGCCTCCGACCTGGACCCGACGCGGCTCAAGGCTCGCGGCGCGGTCATGCTTCGGGACTTCCTCGCGTATGCCGCCGACGGCAGCCTCCCCGGCCGAGCCGGCGAGTCGGTGACGGACCAGCCCGCGACGAACGAGGCAGCGGCGGTTGAGCCCGCGACCGATGTCTCCACGCCGGAGGGCTCCGCGACCGATGGCTCGGCGACCGATGACTCGACGACCGATCACTCGGTGTCCGATGAGTCATTGACGCGCGGCTCGGTCGAGGGGGCGTCGGACCTCGTTGACGGGGCTCCCGCGCCGCGTGGCGGCCTGGTCCGTGCGGAGTTCGCCCGGCGCCTGCGCGAGTCGGGCCTGGTCGTGCACGAGGCGTTCGGCGGCGCCGGCCACCCGGTGGACCTCGCCGTCGAGGACCCGGAGCGGCCCGGGCACGTGCTCGTCGCCATCGAGACCGACGGCCCGGAGTACGCCGCCATGCACAGCACCCGCGACCGTGACCGCCTGCGGGGCGAGCAGCTCGCCCGTCTCGGGTGGGAGCACGTCCGGGTGTGGACCACCGACCTGTTCCGCGACCCGGCCCGCGACATCTCCCGGGTGATCGAACTGCAGCCCGGCATCGGGAACCAGAACGAGGCCCAGATGGTCGTGGCGACCAGGATCGGCGCGGCGCAGGCGGTGGCCCGGCAACTGGCGGCGGCCGAACTGCCGGACGGGACCCGGCCGGCTGGTCGTGACGTCCCCGCCCAACCCGCAGAACCTGCAGAGCGAGGTGAGCGGCGACCTGGCCGGGCTGTTCCTCATCCTCGCGCTGGTCAGCCTGTTCATCGGCGCGGTCGGGATCGCGAACACGACGCTGGTCGCCGTGCTGGAGCGGACCGAGGAGATCGGCCTGCGCCGCGCCGTCGGCGCCCGGCCGCGGCACATCGCCGCCCAGTTCCTGGCCGAGAGCACCGCGCTGGGCACCCTCGGCGGGCTGATCGGCACCTGCATCGGCGTCGGAACCGTGGTCATCTTCGCCGCGGCCAAGGACTGGACCGCCGTGCTGAACCCGGCCTACACCCTGCCCGCCCCGCTCATCGGCAGCGTCGTCGGCCTGCTGGCGGGCGCATACCCCGCGCTGCGCGCCGCGCGGACCAGCCCGCTCGCGGCCCTGCGGCACGCCTGAAAGGACCACGATGATACGCCTTCGCGCCGGTCTGCTGATCTGCTGTTGCGCGGGTCTTGCCGCATGCACCGCCAGCGCGCCCAAGGGGACCGGACGTGACCGTGAGCACGCCGAGCGTGGGCAGGCCGCAGCCGCCCTCCTCGGTCCAGGCGGCGCTGTCGCGGATGGCGTTCACCCCGTACGCCGCGCTCGGCCAGTCCAACAACGACGGGCTGGCGCCCAACGAGTCGAGTTACGCCCTCGCCCAGGCGTGCCTGAACGCCGCGGGCTATCCGGGCGCCGGGAACGTCCCGTTCGCCGTCAGCCTCGGACCGGCGAACCTGTCGTTCGCGCAGCCCTGGGGGGCCTGGGGATACCTCGGCATCGACCGCGGCGCAGCAGTACGGCTTCCGGGCACCGGCCGGCTCCGCGCTGAGCAACCTGGGAATCAACGTCAATCCCGTGGCCCGCGGATCCGGCCGACCTACCCCAGGCGGAGCAGACCGCGATCGGCAAGTGCACCACGATCGGCCAGGACTTCACCGACGCCATCAGCAAGGGGCCGCTGGCCGGCATCCTCACGCTGAGCAACGACATCGCCAGCGACGTGCGGAAGGACGCGGCGGTGAAGAAGGCCACGCAGCAGTGGTCCGCGTGCATGGCCAGGAACGGCTACACCTACCAGCAGCCGCAGAACGTGTTCTTCGATCAGATCCAGAAGATGTTCGGCGGCAAGCGGCAGATCACCGCCGGAGACACGGTGAGCACCGCCGCCAACCAGGCGCAGATCGCGGCGGCCGTCACCGACGCCACCTGCACCGAGTCCGCCGACCTGGCCGGGATCTACTTCGCCGTCCAGGCCAGCTACGAGCAGCAGATCGTCAACGCCAACGCCCAGGCGCTCAACTCCGCGGTCCAGCAGTACAAGGCCGCCTACGCCAAGGAACTCAAGAAGCTCCCGTCCCTGCTGAAGACGGCCAAGGTCAACAAGTTTCCCCGCGCCGGCCCGACCCGGAAGGACTGACGTCCGGGCTCGTTCCTGGCGCGCGGGGTGGCAAGCTGAGAGGCGCGGAGCCGCACGGCTGGCAGAAGTCCAGGTCCGCTGGCCGAACGTGCCGATCGTCTTCTGCGAGACCCAGCAGCCGGCCGAGGAATGGACGTACCGTTTCCTCGCCGCCGCCCGCCCATGGGCAGAAACCGAGGAAGCCGCGCTCGGCCGGGCCCGGGGCAGCGCGGGGCCCGAGGCGCGCGCGCCGACCCGGGCGCTGGATGTGGATTACGCGGCGAGGCGCGGGGTGCGCATGTTGGTGAGGCTGCCTTGCTTGTGGGTGCGCTCGTCGTGGCCGATCTGGCGGAGCAGGTCGGCCAGGCTCCCGTACTGGCCGTACTGCGCCGCGTAGACGCCGGGGTCGGGCTGGGTCTCCAGCTCGGGGTGCTCGGCCACGTAGGCCATGTACTCGTGCTCGGCGTGGTCCTCGAAGTCGGCGTTGAGCCGGTAGCTCCAGTCCGGGCGGACCACGAAGAGCAGCCAGGACACGTGGTAGAAGAAGAACGCGATCAGCCACGGCGCCAGCCGGTGCAGCAGGAACGACCGCCGCAGGCCGCGGCGCTGCACGAGGTCCTGCAGGATCAGCAGGTGCCACTGCTCGTTGTCCTGGTCGGCGCGGGACTCGACGATGCGCTCGAACACCCGCCGGGCCAGCGCGGACCGGCCGCGGTACCGGGCCAGCGTCAGGTAGCCCATCCGCTCCCAGGCCTGGTAGGGCACCCGGGCGATGAACTCGAGCATGGTGAACTTGACGATCGTCCTGGTCCGGCCGTAGGCCAGGTCCATCCCCTTGAACAGGGCCCGGGCCAGCAGGCTGTACCGGAGCCGGGGTGCGTCCAGGGTTTCCGCCTGCGCGGTCCTGAGCTGACGCGGCGTGAGCTTGGGCGGGCCCGCCGGGATCTCGGGGCGGGCGGCAACAGTGGTGAATGTCATGGCTTCATGCTGCGCACCGCATGCCGCCGCCGCGTCGTCCAGGCGCGGGCTCTTGCCGTACTCCGCGGGAGGTAACCGGCGTACCGCGGGCGCGGTAGCCGGGGTTACACCGGCGGGCGGATGACATCCGGCGCGATCCGGCCTACGGTGCTGAGGTGGACTGGTGGCGTTCCGGCTGACGCGGCCGCGTGGGACGTCGCCCTGGCGGTGCTGGCCGCGGTGGTGCAGATCGGCGGCACGGCGCTGGCGGCGCGGCACCAGCCGCACGCCAGGACGCTGGACGTCTACGGGTACCTGCTGCTGGCCGCGGGACCGGTCGCGCTGATCGCCCGGCGGAGGCAGCCGGTGCCGGTGCTGGTGCTGGCGTTCGCGACGACGCTCGGCTACGTGCTGCTCGGCTATCCGGGCGGCCCGATCTGGCTGGCGCTGATCGTCGCGTTCGGCACCGCGCTGATCGACCGGCCACCGGATCGCGGCCTACGGCTCGCTGCTGGCCGGCTACCTGGGTCTTCCTGTGGCTGCCGGTGCTGACCGCCGGCCAGCCGGTCGCCGTCGGCCTGGGCGGCGGGGGGGCTGGCGGCGTGGCTGCTGTTCCTGCTGGCCGGGAGCCGAGCTGATCCGCAACCGGCGGGCCTTCGCCCAGGCCAGCAGGCAGCGGGCGATCGAGGAGCAGCGCTCGGCGGACGAGGCGGCCCGGCGGCAGGCCAGCGAGGAGCGGCTCGGCATCGCCCGGGAACTGCACGACGTGGTGGCGCACAGCCTGTCGCTGATCAACGTGCAGGCCGGCGTGGCGCTGGAGCTGATGGACCGGCGGCCGGAGCAGGCCCGGACCGCGCTGACCGCGATCAAGCAGGCGAGCCGGGAGGCGCTGGTGGACGTCCAGTCGGTGCTCGACGCGCTGCGCCGGCCCGGCGAGGAGGCGCCGCGCGCGCCCGCGCCGAGCCTGCGGGACGTCGGCGGATCTGGTGCGGCGGGCCGAGGCGACCGGGCTCGCCGGTCGACGCGCAGGTCACGGCGCGACTGGCGGCCTGCCCCGCGGCGTCGACGCGGCCGGGTACCGGATCGTGCAGGAGGCGCTGACCAACGTGGTCCGGCACGCGGACGCGTCGAGCGTGCGCGTCCGGATCGGCGACGGACGACGGCGACCTGGTCATCGAGGTCGACGACGACGGCGCCGGGCGGCCCGGCGACCAGGCCAGCGGCGGCGCCAGGGCGGCGGCAGCGGGATACGCGGCATGACCGAGCGCGCCGCGGCGCTGGGCGGGCAGCTGACCGCCGGGCGGCAGCCAGGCGGCGGCTGGCGGGTTCGGGCCCGGCTGCCCTGGGCCCGCCGCTGACCCGCGGCCGGGCGAGAGCCCGCGATGATCCGGGTGCTGCTGGCCGACGACCAGGCGCTGGTCCGGGCCGGGTTCGCCGCGCTGCTCGACGCCCAGGAGGACATCGAGGTGGTCGGCGAGGCGGCCGACGGCGCGGACGCGGTGCGGCTGGTCCGCGAGCTGAGCCCGGACGTCGTGCTGATGGACATCCGGATGCCCGGGCTCGACGGGCTGGAGGCCACCCGCCAGATCGCCGGCGACGAGCGGCTGGCGGACGTGCGGGTCGTCATCCTGACCACCTTCGAGCTGGACGAGTACGTCTTCGAGGCGCTGCGCGCCGGGGCGAGCGGCTTCCTGGTCAAGGACACCGAGCCGGCCGAGCTGGTCCGGGCGGTGCGGGTGGTGGCCACCGGCGAGGCGCTGCTGTCGCCCGGCGTCACCCGCCGGCTGATCAGGGAGTTCGCCGACCGGGCCAAGGCACCGCCGCCGCCGGCTCAGCTCGGACGCACTGACCGAACGGGAGCGGGAGCTCGTCGGCCTGGTCGGCGAAGGACTGTCCAACGACGACATCGCCGGGCGCCTGGTGCTCAGCCCGGCGACGGTGAAGACCCACGTCAACCGGGCCATGATGAAGCTCGGCGCGCGCGACCGGGCCCAGCTGGTCGTGTTCGCCTACGAGTCCGGCCTGGTCCGTCCCGGCTGGGCGTGACAGCTGAGCCGTACCGCGACCGCGGTAGGCGCAGATGCCCGCGGCTGGCCGACGACGCGGACCGGGTCCCGCGGCCGACCATCGGGGCATGACCGAACTGCAGACCAGAACCGGCGCCGAATGAGCCGGTCCGCGCCGAGCACGCGGCCAAGGTGTACGGCACCGGCGACACCGCGGTGACCGCCCTCGACGACGTGACCGTCGAGTTCCCCGCGGGGCAGTTCACCGCGATCATGGGCCCGTCCGGGTCGGGCAAGTCGACGCTGCTGCACTGCCTGGCCGGGCTCGACACCCTGACCGCCGGGCAGGCCTTCGTCGGCGACGTCGAGCTGGGCCGCCTGTCCGACCGGCAGCTGACGCTGCTGCGCCGGGACCGGATCGGGTTCGTCTTCCAGGCCTTCAACCTGCTGCCGACGCTGACCGCGCGGGAGAACATCACGCTGCCGATGACGCTGGCCGGGACCGCAGCCGGACCCGGACTGGCTGGCCGCGGTGATCGAGCGCACCGGCCTGGCCGACCGGCTCGGGCACCGGCCCGGCCGAGCTGTCCGGCGGCCAGCAGCAGCGGGTCGCGGTGGCCCGGGCGCTGGCCACCCGGCCGCAGATCGTCTTCGCCGACGAGCCGACCGGCAACCTCGACTCCCGCAGCGGGCAGCGAGGTGCTCGGGTTCCTGCGCGCGGCGCGCGACGAGTTCGGCCAGACGATCGTCGATGGTCACCCACGACCCGGTCGCGGCCAGCTACGCCGACACCGCGGTCGTTCCTGGCCGACGGGCGGGTGGTCGGCCGCCTCGACCGGCCGACCGCGGCGGGCGTGCTCGACTACCTGGCGAACCTGGAGCGGCACCGGAGGTGACCGATGATCGCCGTCACCGCCCGGAGCCTGTGGGCCCACAAGCGGCGGCTGGTCGCGACCGTGCTCGCGGTCGTCCTCGGCGTCGCGTTCCTGGCCGGCACGCTGCTGCTGAGCGACACGCTGCGGGCCAACTTCGACCGGCTCTTCACCCAGGCCGACGCGGCACCGACGTGGTCGTGCGCAGCGCGACCGAGATCGGCTCCGGGCCACGGCGACGCGCACCGGCATCGACGCGAGCCTGCTGCCGCGGGTGCGGACCGTGCCCGGCGTCGCCGACGCCCAGCCCTACCTGGAGGGCTACGGGCAGCTGCTGGGCCGCGACGGCAAGGCGATCGGCGGCAACGGGCCGCCGACCCAGGCGGCGAACTGGATCGCCGACCCCGCGCTGAACCCGTACCGCCTGGTCGCGGGGCACGCCCCGCGGGCCGACGACGAGGTCGTCATCAACCGCGGCGCGGCGAAGACCGGGCACCTGACGCTCGGCGACGACGACCACGCTGCTGACCCCGCAGCCGGTGCGGGTGCACATCGTCGGCATCGCCACCTTCGGCACCGCCGACGGCTTCGGGCCGGCCACGTTCACCGGGATGACGCTGCACGCCGCGCAGGCTGCACCTGGCCCGGACCGGCCCGGCCGAGGTGACCCAGATCCTGGTCCAGGCCGCGCCCGGGGTGCCGGCCGACGAGCTCGCGGCCCGGCTGCGGCCGGCTGCTGCCGCGCCGGCGTGCAGGCCATCACCGGGACGCAGCTCGCCACCGAGAACCTGGACGACATCAACAGCGGCTTCCTCGGCTTCCTGTCCACCGGGCTGACCGTGTTCGCCGCCGTCGCGCTGCTGGTCGCCGCGTTCAGCATCTACAACACGTTCTCGATCCTCGCCGCCCAGCGCGGCCGGGAGTCCGCGCTGCTGCGCGCGCTGGGCGCCACCCGGCGCCAGGTCGCCGTGGCCGGGCTGGTCGAGACGCTGGTCGTCGGCGTGGTCGGTTCGGTGGTCGGGTCGGCGGGCGGCATCGGCATCGCCGCGCTGCTCAAGGGCGTGTTCGACGGGTTCGGCTTCGCGCTGCCCGCGGGCGGCCTCGTGCTCCGGACGTCCAGCTCGGTGCTCGCGGTGGCGGTCGGGGTGGTGGCCACCGTGCTGGCGGGCGTGCTGCCCGCGCTGCGGGCGTCGCGGGTGCCGCCGCTGGCCGCCCTGCGCGAGCTCGCGGCCGAACCGGCGCGGGTATCGCCGCGCCCGTTCGGTACTCGGTTTCCTGCTGATCGCGGGCGGGGTCGGCGCGGTGATCGCCGGGGCCGCCGGCGGCGGCCAGGGGGCGGCCGTGGCCGGCGCGGTGGGGACGCTGGTCGGGTTCGTGGTCCTCGGCCCGGTCGCGGTCCGGCCGGCCGCGGCCGTGCTCGGCGCGCCGGTCGCCGCGCTGCGCGGCGTCGGCGGGCGGCTGGCCCGCGACAACGCGATGCGCAACCCGCGGCGCACCGCCGCCACCGCGTCGGCGCTGATGGTCGGCGTCACCGTGGTCACCCTGTTCACCGTGATCGGCGCGTCGCTGAAGGCGATCGCCACGCACGGCGTGCAGCGCACGCTGACCGCCGACCTCGTCGTCGACCAGCGCGGGTACGGCGGCAGCGCCGGGCTGGCCGGGCTGAGCCCGACAGCTCGCGGCCGGCCTGGGCCGGCTGCCCTCGGTCGACGGTGGCGGCCGGGGTGAGCCGGGGCAGCGTGCTGCTCGACGGCCAGTCGCGGACGATCGCCGCGGCCGACCCGGGCCGCATCGGCATCGGTGCTCGACCTCGGGGTCACCGCGGGCTCGCTCGGCGCGGTCGACGCCGGCTCGTTCGCGGTGTCCGCGGCGGCCGCGCCGGACCAGCACTGGCGGGTCGGCAGCACGGTGCCGGTCGTCTACCCCGACGGCGCCCGGAGCGCGGCTCCGGGTCGCGGCCATCTTCGACCACCCGGACATCACCGGCGACTACCTGTTCGCCGCGGCCGGCTGGGCGCCGCACGCCGGGCAGCCGCTCGACTCCAGGTGCTGGTCAAGCTGAAGCCGGGCGCCGGCGCTCGGCCCGGCGCGCGCCGTGGTCACCGCGGCCACCGCCGCGGCCGGCCAGCCGCGGGTGCAGGACCGGGCGCAGTACCTCGGCCAGCGCGACCAGCGGGGTGAACACGATCCTCGGGCTCGTCTACGTGATGCTGGCGCTCGCCATCGTGATCGCGCTCATGGGCATCGCCAACACGCTGTCGCTGTCGGTCTACGAGCGGACCCGGGAGCTCGGGCTGCTGCGCGCGCTCGGGCAGACCCGGGCGCAGACCCGCGGCATGATCCGGTGGGAGTCGGTGATCATCGCCGTGTTCGGCACGCTGGGCGGGGTGATCCTCGGCACGTTCCTGGGCTGGGCCGTGGTCCGGTCGTCCGGCAGCGCTCGCTGGCCGTGTTCTCGGCGCCGCCGGTGCAGCTGGTCCTGTTCCTGGTCCTGGGCGCGCTCACCGGCGTCCTGGCCGGGATCCGGCCCGCCCGCCGCGCCGCCCGGCTGAACATGCTCACCGCGATCGCCGCCGCCTGAGCGGACCGGCAGGCGTCCTGTAATGGTGGTGCCCTGGCCGGGGCGGGAGCGGACGGCCAGGGTGCCGCCGAGCGCCGCTAGCCGGTCGGACATGCCCTGCAGGCCGGAGCCGTGCGGTGGCGGCGGCCGGGAAGCCGGCACCGTCGTCGCTGACCGAGAACTCCAGGATGTCGCCGGAGCCGGATAGGCGAATCGTCGCTGTGAGGCCGGGCGTGCTCGGCCACGTTCTGCAGCGCCTCCAGCGTGCAGAAGTAGACGGTGCTCTCGGCGTCCTGCCGGTACCGGCCGACCTGGTCGGCCTCGAAGACGACCGGTACTGGGCTGCGGGCGG